>VGFD01000005.1 GCA_016868975.1 Armatimonadota bacterium
GTCGATCCCGCTGATGAGGATGGCGTTGGCCTCCTGCCGGCGAAGCGCGATGACGCTGCCGCGAATCTGTACCGCGATGGGGTCTTTGCCGACCGGGCCCTCGTGCACCAGCTCCACGGGCGCGCCTTCGACGAAGCCCATGTCCACGATGCGGCTCTCCAGCTCACTGGGGGAGAGGGTTGAGCCAGGGGCGGGAACGATGGCGTGCACGACGCCGCGCTGGCCCTTTCGCAGGCGTCCCAGCGGCCTGGTTTCCACCGGCACCATCTCGAGCATCGCTTCTAGTCCTCCAACTTTTCCGCGCGGACGCCGCGCGCCACCTCGGATCCCACCGCCACGCTGCCGCGCGGGGTGCGCAGCAGCAGCGTGCCGCGCGGATCCACCTGCTCGACCTGCACCGGGGTCGAGGGCACGAGACCGACCTGCTCCAGCCAGAGGAGCACGTCCATGGACTCGTCGTCGACGCTGCGCACCATGGCCCGATCGCCGATTCCGAGATCCGAGAGGAGGACGTGGTTGCACACCGGCACGCGGCCCTCCGGGTCGGGGATGGGGTTCCCGTGCGGGCAGGTCTCGGGATGGCCCAGAAAGCGCTCGAGCGCGTCCGTCACTTCGGCCGAGAGCGCGTGCTCAAAGCGGTGCGCCTCCACATGGGCCATCCCCCAGTTGAGCCCCAGCTTGTCGACCAGAAAGCGCTCCGCAAGCCGGTGGCGGCGGAGCACTTCGAGCGCGCGGCACTCGCCGTCGGTGGAGAGAACCACCCCGTGCCCGTTGTCCTTCAGCACCAGCCCCTGCTCGGAGAGGCGGCGCACCATCAGCGTGATGGAGGGGGCGGACAGGCCCATGAACTCGGCAAGACGCGTGGGTCCGACCGCCTTGCCGGCCGGGGTCAGCCGGTAGATGGCGGTCAGGTAGTCTTCGACACTGGCCGAGATGGTGGGAGTTGACTTCAACGGTTAGTCTCGCTTACGCGCCCGACTTAGGCGGGACTAAGCAATGCTAGCAGAGGAGGCTAACCCTGTCAACGGGGCTTTTTTACTCTCGCTGCAGGGAGAAGCTGTTGACGCGTACCTTGTAGCGCCCCAGGCGGATGATGTCGCCGTCGTAGAGCCGCTCATCGGAAACGGGTGATTCCTTGCGGTCCGTCACGCGCCGCAGGTAGACCTCTCCGGCAACCACCTTCAAGCGCAGGCCGGGCACCCGACCCTCGACGACGACGCTCAGCTCGATCTTGTCCTCGGAGTCGCTGAAGTGCTCGGCCCCTCGCCCCAGGGTCATATTTTCCATGGTGGACAGGTCGATCTCCTGACCTCGCCGCTCTCGCGGCTCCATGACCTCCAGGGCGGTGTCCTTGGGTTTCGGCTTTGCCACCCCTGCGGAGAGCATCCACGCGTGCCACATCTCGGGGACGCTTTCCCCGCGGAACGCCGCCAGTCCGAACAGCACCCCGATGGGGACGGCGAGGACCACGGTGCCGATGAGCGACCAGCGCACCCAGGCCGGCCAGGGCGGCTTTCCGACGGTGAACTGCCAGGGGAGCACCAGCGCGCCGGGATAGTCGGGGTCCGGGTTGAGTCCGACGCCGCTGACGGTCAAGTCGTCGCTCTGGAAGATCAGCTTGCCGCGAAAGGTGCCGGGCTTCAGGTCGCGGCCCGCTCGGATGGTCACCTCGAGGGCGGAAGCCGGCGGCTTCACCACGGCGCTCATGCTGGGACGGTTGTTGATCAGGAAGTTTTTTCCGGGCGCGAGCTTCGTCGGATTGGCCTTGTCGGCGTCAATGCGCACCTGGAGCATGCCGCCCTTCTTGCGGGCGCGCTCGTTGTACTGCATCACGATGGACTGCAGCGACTCCACCGGCAGATCCTGCGACCAGACGTCCATCGTGCCCAGTTCCAGGGGCCAGGGATTGTTGCCGGGCAGCAGGGCCACGGTGCGTTCCGGCTCCGCGGAGAAGCGGATCGCGATGCTGTCCGGGGAGATGATGACCAGTGGATCCGAGCCGCTCAGAAGCAGGTGTCCGCTGTACTCGCCGTCGCGGATATTGTCCTTGTTCAACAAGGTCATGGTAAACACCACCCGCTCCTCCGCCGGGAATTTCAGCGGCGTCAGCTTGATGGCGCCTCCCGCCTGCTCCACGCCGCGGAAGCGCGGTTTTGCGGTAATTCGGAAATTCTTCGGCAGCTTGTCCCGAAAGTGGACGCCAAACAACTCCAGGCGCTCCGCCGTGCCGCTCATTTTCAAATTTCCGAAATCGAGGAACGGGATGCGCGTCTCGATGATGAAGATCGGGTGGAGCTCGCCGGCCTTTTCGGAAATGTAGCGGATGCGCTTGCCCTTCTTGAGGTCGCGACCTGGGCCGGCTTGAGACGCAACCCCAGGTTGACGAAGAACAGCCAGTCTTTCTTGCCGCGCATCCTGCGGTATTTGTCCATGACGGACTTGAGCGAGGGTCCGCCCCGCTGATTGTCCTCGCCATCGGTATAGACGTAGTAAAGCACCAGGTGATCCACGTCGCGGTGCTTGCGGCGGTAGGCGGCCATCTGGTCGATGACCTTCGAGAGCGAAGAATACAGCCAGGTGTTGTTGCCGTTGAATTTGAGCGCGCCGATGTAGCCCTGCACCCGGGGGATGTCTTCCTCCCCGTTGATGCGAAAAAGCCGAGTTTTCTTTACCCCGCTGTCGAAATTGTTGATAAAGATGTTGGAGCCCTCGCCCACGTCGGCCACGAAATCCTTGAGCAGCGCCACCAGCTTCGGATAGATGATGTTGTTTCCGCTGCCGCGCGGAAGGCCGGCCATCGAGCCGGAGGTGTCGATGAGAAATACGTAGTCGATTACCTGCCGCTTGGGGCGGGGCGCGGCGGCGGACGTGGGGAGCGCCGAGAAGAGCAAGAGGGCCAGGGCCAGCCATACGGAAATGCGCATAGAATGAACGATACGTATTGTATCACACGGGCAACCTTGCAGGCAATTCAAGGGTCTTTCTTGAGGGGGACTGCGTCGGTGCGCCGTAACTGGTGACGCCATTGCGCGCATCGAGAGGGTCGCCCGGGAGCGGCGATCACCGCGAATATCGAGCAGGTGCTCGATCAGCTCGAGTGCGAGATCCCGGATCTGCCGGACTCTCGCCAGTAGCGCTGACCCGCCTCTGGCAGCGTGTACACCGGATCGTAGTACTCGTAGGTGCGGAGCAGCGCGTCCGGGTCGTCTTTCTCAATGCCGGTGCGATAGTTCTTGGTCCAGTGGGTGATGCCGCGCTCGCGGTCGTAGGACTGCACCTGGTGCACCCAGCGCTTGCCGACGTATGGAACGTCGCACACGATGCGCGGCGTCGCGAAGCCAGGCAGGTAGCCCATGATGTCGTGCTGCAATTCCTGGGCCTCCCAGACCGCCATGCGCCAGTGCTCGGAGTTCGGGATCATGTCGCACATGTAGAAGTAGTACGGCATGATCTTGGCATGATCGAGGAGGGCGAAGCAGAGGTCCAGGAGGTCGGTCGCGGTCGCGTTGGTCCCCCGAAGCAGCACGCCTTGATTGCGCACGTCGCGGAAGCCCAGCTCGAGCAGTTTGCGCGAGGCCCTGGCCAGGAGCGGCACTACCTGCTGGGCGTGGTTGACGTGGGTGTGCACGGCGATGTCCACGCCGCGCTCGCGCGCCTTCCTGGCGAGGCGCTCCAGGCCTTGCAGGACGCTGTCCTGCAGAAAGTGCTGGGGAAGGCCCTGGAGGCCCTTGGTGGCCAGCCGGATGTCGCGGATGTTCTCGATGTCGAGCAGCTGGCTCACGAAGCTCTCCAGCACCTGGATGGGCGCGTTGGCGATGTCCCCGCCGGACACCACGACGTCGCGCACGCTCGGCGTGCGGCGCAGGTAGTCGAGGATCTGCTGGTAGCGCTCCTTCTGGGGGATGGCGAACCTGTGCTTCTCGACCTGGGGGACGTCGTTGCCGACCAGGTCCATGCGCGTGCAGTGCCCGCAATACTGCGGGCAGGTGCTGAGCAGCTCGGCGAGCACCTTGGTGGGATAGCGGTGGGTGAGGCCCTCGACCGCCCACATGTCGGCCTCGTGCAGGCTGTCCCGCTGGGAGAGCGGATGGCTGTGCCAGTCGTCGCGCCGATCCTCGAAGGCGGGCAGCATGTAGCGCCGCACCGGATCGCTCCACAGGTCCTTCTCGTCCATGGTGTTGAGCATGTGGGGCGGCACCAGGATGGACATGGTGGCCCGCTCGGCCTGGTCGCGCTCGATCCCCCGCACCAGCGCCTCGGGGATGAGCGGGCCGAACACTTCAACCAGCTCTTTGAGGTTCTTGACGGTGTTCTTGCGCTGCCAGAGCGCGCTCTCCCACTCCGCCACGGTGACCTCCCGATAGCCGGGAAGCCGCGTCCAGTCGGGCTCGACGAACGGCCGGGGCGACGGATAGGCGTAGGGCTGCGGCGCGGGACCCACGCGGGGACGAGTCTCGTTACCGGTAGGAGCGTCTTTGGACAGCATGAGATACAATTGCACGAGGGCACCGGGAGGCCCTTCTGACATTGTAAGATGGCAAATGGCATGCTATCATGGCAGAATGGCGACAAGAGTCTCGATAGACGCGGCCGGCCGCGTCGTCATTCCGAAGGCGGTTCGTGAACGTCTTCATCTGACGCCTGGACGGATGCTGGACCTCGATGTCGACGACGATGGCGTCGTTCTGAGGCCGGTATCAGAGGCCGAGAGCAGCCTCGCATGGCGGGATGGCGTTCTGATGGCGGTGGGCGAGTGTGTCGGGCCGATCCCCACCGTTGCCGACGTTCGACAGAATCGAAGTCGAAGCATCTGGCGCGCCGGGAACGATTGAGGCTCGCCTTCGACACGTCGGTCCTTATTGCGAGCCTGGTGGAAGATCACGCCGAGCACGCGGTCTGTTTTCCGTGGTATCGCACCGTTGTTGACGGAGGGGACGAAGGCTGGATCAGCACCCATGCGCTGGCGGAATTCTACGCCACGATGTCGGTGCTCCCACTTCGAAGGAAGCTGACTCCGGCCGATACGCTGCTGCTTGTGAATGAGTCTGTATTGAATCGATTCTCAGTTATGGATCTCGACGTCAACGATTACCACCGAGCCCTTGCGCTGGTCGTCCGCCGCGGCTTGCGAAGCGGGGGCATTTTCGACGCGCTTACAGAAACCGCCGCGCGCAAGGCCGACGCGCGGCAACTGATCACCCTCAACACCCGGGATTTTGCGCGCTTGTGTGACGACGCCGATACCTGGCTGATAGATCCTCGCAAGAAAAACCCTGGCCAGTTCGAGCGGAGTTAGATCACGCCACTCCCCAGAACCACCACAGGATGAACGCGCCGGCCAGCACGCGGTAGATGGCGAACACGCGGAACGAGTGGGACGCGAGGTAGCGCAGCAGCCAGCCCATGACCACCAGGCTCACCACGAACGAGACCGCAGTGCCGACGGCGAACGGCATGGCGTTGGCCGCCGTGAGGATGACCTCGCGCTCCTTGATGAATTCATACAGCGTGGCGGCGCCCAGCGTGGGAATGGCCAGGAAGAACGAGAACGCAGTGGCCGTCTGGCGGTCCAGGCCTCTCAACATGCCGCCGACGATGGACGATCCCGAGCGTGACACGCCCGGGACGAGGGAGAGCACCTGCGCGACGCCGATCCACAGCGCGTGGCCCGGCATGATCTCGTAGATGCCCAGCGGCTCGCCTTCCTCTTCTCCAGGCTGATCCACCAGCCACAAGACGAGGCCCCCTATTATCAACGAAGTGGCCACTGTCATGGGCGAAAACAAGAAGAACTTGATTTTCTTGTGAAAAAGAAATCCAATGCCCGCGGCCGGCAGGAACGCGATGGCGATATTGAGCCAGAAGCGGCGGACGCGCGGCTCGCTGGCCACCATGCGGATCTGCTCCATAAGCTCGCTGCGGTAGAACCAGATCACCGCCAGCACCGCGCCGAGCTGGATGACCACGTCGAATGCGTCCGCCGTATCCGACTGCTCGATGCCCAGCGCGCGGGTTGCCACAATGAGGTGGCCGGTTGATGAAATGGGAAGATATTCGGTAATTCCTTCCACGATGCCTAATATGATCGCTTGCAGCGCGGTAATCACGTGAACCTCTCAGTGTACGATTTTCGACAGGAGCATCGTGCCCAGGCCGAGCAGCATGAAAAATCCGCAGATGTCGGTAAAAGTGGTGAGCCAGATGGACGACGCCAGGGCCGGGTCCATGTTGAGACGGCGAAATGCCAGCGGGATGAGCGCCCCGGCCAGCGCGGCGATGAGCAGATTGCCCACCATGGCCACGAAAACGATCAACGCCAGCCACACGTTGTGCGAGAGCAGGTACGCCAGACCCGCGGTGAGCGTGCCGGAGATGGCCCCTTGCAGGGCGCCGAAGGTCACCGACTTGAGCGCGATGCGTGAAGCCTCGCGCAGGGACAGTTCGCCGAGGGCCAGCCCGCGCACCACGAGCGTGGCGGCCTGGGTGCCGGTATTTCCGGCGTGTCCGGCCACGATGGGCATGAACGCCGCCAGCAGCGCCACCCGCGCGATGGTTGATTCGAAGGCGCTCACCAGGAGACCGGCGCAGCACGCGGTCACCAGGTTCAACAAGAGCCACGGAGTGCGGTTGCGCACCGAGGTGAGCAGGGGATTGAGCGCGGACTCGTCCGCGTCCATGCCTTCCTGCAAATACATGTCCTCGGTGGCTTCCTCGACCTGCACGTCGAGGATGTCGTCCGCCGTCACCATGCCCTGCAGGCGGCCTTGTGCGTCCACCACCGGCATGGCCAGGAAATTGTAGTGGCGCATTTTTTCCGCGACCTGCTCCTGGTCGGCGTCGATCTGCACCGACTTGACGTCGCGGATCATGATGTCCTTGAGCTTCGTGTCCGGATTCGCCGTGATGAGGTGGCGCAGGCTTACCACGCCAAGCAGCCGCTCCTCTTCGTCGACCACATATAAATAATAAGGCTGCTCGCCGGGCAATTGCTGGCTGCGCAGGAATTCGATGGTGAAGCCCACCGTCCAGTCCGCCTGGAGCGCCATGACGTCCGGGGTCATGCGGCCGCCGGCGCTCTCCTCGGGATATTGCAGCAGCTCTTCGACGTCCTCGCGGTTGCCCATGAGCTTGAGCACTTGCGGCAGCGAGTCGACCGGCAATTCCTGGATGATGTCGGCGGCCACGTCGTCCTGGAGTCGGTCCAGAATGGCTGCCAGATCGGCTGGATCCAGGCGCTTGACGAAGCGGGTGCGGTCCTCCTCGTCCATGTAGTTGAGCGCCTGGGCCAGGGCGTCGCGGCTCAGGCGGGACAACAGCGTGGTGGCGTCGTCCTCGTCGAGGGCGCAGAGGATTTCCGCCTGGTCGGCGGGGTGGAGCGTGGCCAGGCGGTCGAGGGCCAGCGCAGGGTCGCCCGCCTCGATCAGGGCGACGATGTCGTCGACGTCAGGCGGCGTCACAGATCGAGAACCAGGTTACAGGTGAACAACCGGGGGCGCAGCATCAATGCCGGATTGGCGCCTTTCGCGTTGAGCCCTGCCGCCGGCGCCGTATGGCAGATGGTGCATCCGCGTTGGCCACGTGCGGGCTTGGGGGACGGAACGAAATTCAAGGTGGGGCCCATCCATCCCTGCGTTAACATTCCATCTATGTGCAACTCCATTCGCCTGCGGTATCCTATGCGGTATCTAGAAGGTTGGAGAATGCGATGTCCTGGGTGAGCCTAACCTCGCCTCTCGGAGTGAAGCCGCAGCCGGTGCCCCGTGCGGCGCTAACCTCCGCGCCTCAAGCGATCGCCTCGCGGGACGCGGTTTCCCTGTCGGCGGCCGCGCTGGCCACGGCGCCGCTTTCCCTGCCGGCCGGAGCGCCGCCCGCGGTGCCCGCCGCGGGAGCCGTTCCCGCCGCCACCGCGCTGCGCGTGCTCACCGACCTCGAGTCGAAGGGCTGCCGGCTCACCCGCAAGCGCCTGTTCTGGATTCCCGGCTTGATGAGCCGACGCGTGAAGGTGACGCCCGATGAGTTCCTCAAGCAGCTTAACGAAGGGTCCAACCGCCTTGAAGTGGCCGCCGGCTCCTTCAAGCCCGCGGCGGTACGCGACAGCGAGGACGTCGCCGCGCTGGACCTGCTGTATCTGGGCGGGACGCCGGGCGCCATTTCCAACGCGCCTGTCCTGGCCGCGCTGCACGCGCTGTATCTTGACGGCTACGCCTTCTCCCGCGGAAACACCGCGATTGGTCCTTACGGCGCCTGGCGCGGCCTGCGCGACGGGGATGCGAAGGGCGTGGCCCGCAAGCACGGCGAGCACGACGTTCCGCTGGCGGCTCCCGAAGATGCCTATCGCGCCGAATTCTTCCGCCTGGGAATCGTGAACCCGGCCTTCGCGAGCGGCGCCGAGGCGCAGACCTTGAAGGCGTTGGACGCCCGGCAGGCGGTTTTCTGGAAGAAGCCGGAGGCCGGCGCCCGCCAGGATGCCGAGGCCACCCACAAGCGCCTGTTTGGTGGACAAACGTCGTGGATGCCCTCGAGCACGCCGAGCACCGACGTGTGGCTGGGCACGCGCGAGGCGCCGCTCATTCGCATGGATGCCGCCCGGCTGGCCGACAGCGCGTCGTGCCAGAATGAGTTCGACGCGGCCATGCTGGATTATTCGAGCCTGCTCGCCTGCGGTATCCCGAAGGCGGCAGGTCACGCCGCCTGGGAGGCCGTGAAGGCTCCGGTCGCTGGCGAGCCGTTCCGCGACCGCGTGCAAGCCATGCGCGGCATTTTTGCGGCCGAGTTCAACGAGGCCGACGACGCGATCGCATCGTTTGAGTTTCTGCGCAAGCACATGGCGCCCGGCCAGTCGCTTTCCGACGCCGCGAAGCAGTTCGTGGAAGTGCGCGACGCGCTGGGGCGCAACGGCCAGACCGTTGCCCGCGACACTTACCTGCGCCTGCGCGACCACCTCGACAAGGCGGTGCCGGGCCCCGAGCCTGCCGCCGACCGCCGCGGCTGGTATTTGCAGTTGCTCAAGGCCACCGGCGCGCCGAAGGCTTCGGAGCTGGCGTGGAAGGCGCTTGACGGCGCGGCGCCGCGCATCGAGCGGGTGTCGGTTTTCATGGGGCTGCTGGCCCAGGAAAACAACGCCGTCGACTCGGCTATCAACGATTATCAAACCGTGGCGGCATTGCAGCGTCCCGGCGAGGGTCTCGCCGCCGCGGCCACCGCGTTCCGCACCGTGCGCGGCTTTCTGGGCCAGTACGCGAGCGACGATGCGTGCGCCGCGTTCAAGTTCATCCGCACGAAACTTGACAGCAGCCTGCCGGGCGCGTGGACCACGGCCGAGCGGGAGGAGATGTTCACCCGGCTCCTGCAGACGGTTGGAAAATTTCAGACTGCGCAGGAAACCTGGAAATTCCTGACCGGCGAGGGCGTGTTCTCCAGCCCGAATCCCCCGACCGATTTCAAGGAGCGGCTGGACGCGCTTCTCTCGCTGTATCGTCTGGAACAGAATAATTTCGAGGCGGCGCGGGCAGATTACAATTGCGCGCTCAACGCGCGACGCCCAGGCGAGACGGTGGCCGACGTGGTCGCGGAATTCGGCGCGGTGCGCGGCCGCCTGAAGGCAAATGGCGCGGAGAATGCGCGCGAGGCGTTCGCGTTCTTGCGCGGGGATATCGACGGCACGCTGAGCGGCGCGTTCAAGCCGGAAGAAAAGCGGCGGATGTACCTGAAGCTGCTGGGCGCGGTGGAAAATCACGGCCTGTCGGTCAAATACTGGTCGCGTCTTGAGGAGTCCGGTCCGGCCGCGGAATTTCCGCAGCGCCTGGACACCTTCCTCGAATTGTGCAGCCTCGAGCATCTGGTATTCGAGGAGGCGTGGCTGGCCATGAGCACCCTTGTGGAATTGCGCGCGCCCGGAGAGAAGCTAGACGACGCGCTGAAGTCCTTCGCCGGCGTGCGCGCGAAAGTGCAGCGGCTGGACGCGGCCGGCGCGCGGGACGCGTTCCGCTACGTCCGCACCGACCTGCACAAGACGCTGCCCGGCGCGACTGACGCCGAGCGCGAGACGATGTACGGAAAGCTTCTCGGCGCGGTCGGAGATCAGTCGGTTGCGAAAACCGAGTGGAAGCATCTGGTGGACGCAAGCGCAAAAAATCCCCAGCCGCCGATCGGTGAAGTCGTCGAGGCTTTTGCGAGAGTGTACGTTCTCGATGACAGCATTGAGGTCGCCAATAAAGCCGTCGAGGCGATTTCTTCGGTGGCGCGCACCCAGAAGCAGCCGGTCGCCGCGCTGGTGAGCGACTATGTCGCGCTGCGCAAGCTGGTCAGCCCGTACAACGGCTTCCACGGCGTGTCGCTGTTCAAGTTCGTGCATGAGCAGGTTCCCGCGCCGCAGCGCCAGATTTACGTGCGGCTGCAAGAGGCCTGTCTTGACTTCACGGTTGCGCAGTCGCTGTGGGAAACCCTTAACGAAACTCCCACGGATCTCTTTGAGCGCACTGACGTTCTCGTCGATTGCCTGAAAAAAGAACATCGCCGCGTGGACGTGGCCCGCTTCCAGCTTGACGCGGTGCTCTCGCACCGCCACTCCGGCGAGACCATCACCGCGGCTGCCCGCGCGCTCGACAACCTGCGCAACGCGCTGCCGTTGTGGGACGGTCTTTTGGTGGCTTCCGCCTTCAAGTTCGTGCGGGAGCGCGCATCGGCCACGCAAGAGGCGATGTGCGTAAATCTCCTCAAAACCACGCAGTCGCTGGAGTGGGCGACGTCCGTGTGGGATTCAGTCGAGGCCGCCGGCCCGGATACCCAGTTCGATCTCCGCATGGGCACGCTGCTCAAGCAGCCGGTCGAAAAGTGGGAAGCCATCGTGAGCCGTATGAAAAGCCTGCCCAAATCCGTCCCTAAAGGCGTGGACGCGGATCGGGGCGTGCGGGCGCTCTTCCGCCTGGTGACGGTGGACGATTCCGGCGCGCTCAGCGCTGTGCTGGCGCGGCTGGACGCCACGCCCGGCCTGGACCGGACGCTGGCCATCGAGTGGCTGTGCGCGATGATGGAGCAGGCCGGCTCGGTGGAAGCCTTCGAACAGGGCTGGCGCGACGTGCACCGTCCGGGTGCTTCGGGCACGGTGGCCGAGCGGCAGCTGCTGATGGCCAACCTGGTGGAAGCCACCCGGCGCTCGCCCGGCGGCTACACTTCGTCGGTGGAGATTCTGCGGCGCCTGGACCGCCTGCCGGCGGCGGAATTCATGCCGGCGGCGCAGCAGGCGGTGGCGCTGACTTCCGCGATGCAGGGGCGGGCCGCGGATGCCTCGCAGGCCCTCGTCTACATTCTCGACGCGCGCGAGCAGGGCCGCTTCAGCACCGAGACGCTGGAAGACACGGTGAACCGCTTTGCCACGCTGTACGCGACGACGAATTCCCTGGAGATGGCGCTGGCCCGCCTGGAGCAGGGGACCGCCCCGTCCAACGGCGGCATCCAGGACAAAGACGGCGACCTCATTATCGGCGGGATCCGCGTCCCGCGCGGCCAGAAAAAGCCGCCGCCGGCCCCGCCGAGCTTCATCATGAAGGCATGGGAAGAGCTTCGCAAGCGCTTCTGGATGGAGTGAAGGATCCGCGGCACCCCGAGAGTAAGTAAGCAAAGAGTTACCTATCAATGGAGGCAAACCCGGAGCATGGCGGAAACGACTACCAACCAGCGCGACTTCAATGCGTTCTTGATCATGGGGGCAGGGCTGTTCAGCACCATCCTCGGCATCGTCGTTGTCGGAGAAATCGTAAGCGCCATCTTCCACGCTTTCCAGGGGGGCGGAACACCGGCGCACTAGCCTGCGCTGTGGATAACTCAGCGGCCCACTCGACGAGCCCGCTTCACCGGTCCCGACAGGAGTTCTGACACGCGGACCGACTTCCACCCGGTGACAGACTGTGGATAACATGCCAGGTTATCCACAGCTTTTGCGTTCCGTGGAGAACGAAAAAGAAGACCCCTGGGGGTCTTCCTTCGGCAGGCCCAAACCTACTTGTCCCAGACCTGGTTCTTGCCGATCATCTGCTGAACCGCCAGCACCGCCGCGTCGCCCTTCGTGCCCTCGTTGAGCGCGATGGAGTCGCGGATGGCCTTGTACTGCATGAAGTACTCGTAGGCGTTCTTGATCCACGGCTTGGCGAAGCCGAAGATACCCGCGGCGTACGCAAAGGGCACCAGCTGCGGCTGGACCAGCGCGACGCACGCGGCGGCCTTGGCGGCGCCGCCGATGACGTCGAGCCCGTTGTAGATGATCGCGTCGTAGGATTTGGAATCCTTGAACTGCGCGGTGGCGGCCTTCACGCCGTTGTACATGTCGTAGAGGCCGCCGTAGGCGCCCACGTAGGCGGCCGCGGTCGCAGGCAGGAAGAGGAAGCGGCCCGGACGCCCGCTCTGCAGGACGTTGAACGACTCCCACCAGCCGATGGTGGAGGCCCACCCGGAGTACGACCGCACCGTCGGATCCAGCGAGCGCTTGAAGCCCACCAGGCCGTCGACCGTCTTCTGGCCGAGAACCTTGTTGGCCATGCCGCCGGAGAAGGAGTCCTCGGACACCGACTCCAGGAACTTCGACCAGGAGTTGTTCTGGTTGAAGGACAGCTTCTCGTAGCCGAACTTGTGGTCCCACTTGTTGTCCACCGGGAACGAGTCGGGGCGGATGAAGCCGTAGTTGTCCGGCAGGAACATGGAAATGCCGTTGGCGTTTCGGTACGGTCCACCGCGGTGCGCCTCGCCGACCATCGCGCCCTCGACTGAGTCCATCACCTTCTGCGCGGCGGTCTTGACGGCCGCGTCGGTGATGTCCTTGTCGCGCGAGATCAGCTTTGCGAAGTGGAACACGTCGCGGACGCCCTCATACGCGCGGGTGACGCCCGGCATGGCGACTTCCTGGGTGTTGGCCATCAGCTCGCGCAGGTGCGCCTTGTCTATCTTGGCCTTGAGCAGCGCCTCGCCGAGGTCGTTGATGGAATCCTTGATTGCGCCCACCTTCGACATGTCGACCGCCGAGATGGTGGGCGCGAAGCCCTGGGCGGACACCGCCATGGAGCCGACCATGGTGAAGGTCTGGGCGACCTCTTCGGGCGTGCGCACCACGTCGAGGTTGCTCTTCTTCAGCTCGTACACCACGCTGGGCACCGACATGCCGGCGCCGGCCACGAGGCCCTCGCTGCCGACCACGTAGTTCACGTGATCCTTGATCTCGTGGAGCAGCTCGATCTGGGTCGAGTTGGAAGCGTCAAAGGCCAGGACGTCGACTTTCTTGCCGGTGTCTTTCTCCACGGTCGCCAGCGCGCTGGCGAGCTGCTGTGGGGACATCTGCTTGCCGCTGGTGTCGTCCTTCATGATGCCGTTCATGCCCTGGGACGGGCCGAGCATCACGACGCAGTAGTGCTCCGCGGGGTACTTGTTCATGCCCCACTTCACGAAGTCGGACAGGGTGCGGGGATTGGCCATGTCGGCCTCGCCCAGGTCCTGCTTCATCTCCGACTTGATGCCGCGGGTGTAGGGCGGCACGAGCTGGCGGAAGATCTCGCCGATGAGCTCGCCCTGGCTCAATTCCTTGTCGGTCTCGGGGACTTCGTAGCGGCGCACGCCCGACCAGTCGCGGGTGATCATGTCCAGGGTGCCCTTCTGGCGGGCGACCTGGGCCGCGATGTTGATGTTGTCGTCGGAGCCGGCGAACTCCAGCATGCGGAGCTGGCTGGGGGCCTGCTTGGCCAGAAAGTTGTTGCCGTTGATGTAGAAGAGGAAGGTCCACTTCTTCGGCTGCGCGGGATTGGTGGCCGTTGCAGGGGTAACGGCGGTCTGCGCAGCCGGCTGCTGCGGCGCCGGCCTGGGCTTCTCCGTCCCGGCGATGTCCGCGCGGTCCACAATCGTGGGGGCGGCGTTCGAGGGCGTGGTGAGGACCACGTCTCCAGCGAGATCTTTGACCGAGCGGCCAAACTTGATGCCGGTGAGTCCTGCGACCGAATCCATGAGACACACTCTCCTGGGCCGATTAGTCCCGCAGGGCATGAGACACCCTCTCGGACTTTCCACTAGTGTAGTGCCCGCGCGTCCGGCCAATCAAGTAGAAAACGTTGCCTACATGTTAACAGGCCACTGTGGGGTGCTTTAGAATGGGGTGCTTTAGAATGGGGTGCTTTAGAATGGGGTGCTTTAGAATGGGGTGCTTTAGAGTGCGCCGGCGTGTGGGGCCGTGAAGAAGCGATACAAGACCTCACGAACGGCGGGTCCGCCGACACCGCCGGTTTCCCAATCGTTAACATATTGGATCGCCGGGCGCCCTGTCCGAGCGGATAGAATCTGCTGCATGAATGACGCTTCAAAACAGCGGATCACGCCGGCGGCGGCTTTCGGCATTGTGGTCGGCATCTGGGTTGTGCTTGCCGTGTTGATTTTCGGATTCGCGCGGGCCGGCGGTAAGAAGACTGTCCCGGGAAAGCGGCCGTCCAAGAAGGCGGTGGCCGCATCGCCCTCTCCCAGCCCGGTCGCTTCTCCGGATCCGGAAGACGCCCCCATCCCGCCAGACGATTCGCCCGCTGCGCTGGACGAGTCCCCGACGCCGGTCCCCGTCGAGACTGGCGAGCCCCCGTCCGACGCGGCGCAGCAACGGGTGTTGCTCGTCGAGGATCCGGTGTGCAAGCAGCCGGTCGATCCCGTCCGCGCACAGTTCGTGATCGAGTATGGCTCGACGTCTATCTACTTTGACACGCTCGAGTGTCTGACGCGGTTCAGAGAGAATCCCAATGCGTATGCGCCGGCCGGAACGCCGGCCGTGCGCGACCCGGTCCCGGCCCCCGTCGGCGACAGTCCGCAGCCCCTTGACGACAGTCCCTCGCCGTTGCCGTAGGGCATCCCGGGCCGCGCGGGGAACATGTTCGCGAAAGGATGTTTTTCGTGGACGCTCTCGATCTGGCCCGCAAGTTTCTTCAGGAGGCGGTGTTTGCGTCACGCGAGCTGCAGCACCGCGGACAATCTGGGATAGGCGCTGGTGGGATAGGCGCTGGTGGGATAGGCGCTGGCGCGCCGGCGGATACGTCAGGCTGCGGCCTGGGCCCCAAAGCCGCCGTCCCTGAGTCGTTCTCGGGCAAGCAGACGGAGCTGCTCGGGCAAATGGTGCAGGCGCTCGGCGTGACGGATCCGCCCATGGATCAAGTGGAAGCCGTGACTGCGCAGTGGATCAAGGTCCAGGACGGGCTGGACCGCAAGCGCAACCACTTTTTGAAGGATTTCCGCAACCTGCACGGATTTGATCGCAAGGCCTATGCGCCAGACGTCGAGGCGGAGTTCAAGGCGGGTCTTGAGGAGATCAACCGCGATAACAACGACCGCTTGCACAGGCAGGCGGAGGCGCTGGTGGAGTCAGTTCGACGATCTGTCGATCCGTTCACATCCCGGATATAGCAATTCGACCGTCGGTCCTCTAGTATTCTGGTAACGCCATTGACGCTCGCCGTCTGGAGAGGTGTCCGACTTTCATGCTTATCGCAACCGCGCTTACGGCTCCGATCGCGCCCCCTCAGGTCGCTACTCCGTACGCGCCTGCCGCCCCCGACCAGAGCGCGCCCGCGCAGGGCGACGCGGTTACGGTCAGCGGCCAGGCTCCGCCTTCGCCGGCCCCGGTTGCCCTGCCTGAGGCTGAGGTCGAAGGCAAGTCGGGCCTTGGCAAAAAGGTCGCCATTGGAATTTCCCTGGCCCTGGCCGGCGCGACGCTGGCCGGCGTGGTCGCTCCGGCGATCACCGCGTACGTCAATCCCCCGCAGATTTCCACGAGCGTGCAGTCGCTCGGTCAGGGGATCAACATTTCCACCCAGCTCCAGGCGCAGGTTGAAGCCGGCCAGGCCGCCGTCGCCCAGGACGGGCAGGAAGCGCCGACCCAGCCGACCCAGCAGGACCCGGTGCAACTGGTCACCCTGATGGCGGTGCTCTCGGAGGCGTCCTCCCAGCAGCTGCTTGAGGTGAATGCGGTGCAGGCCCAGTGGGGCACCGACGTGGCCGCGATGAAAGCGACCACGCACGAAGTGTTCACCCACGTCGACAGCCTGATCCGCAATCCCGGCGTCAATGAGGCCGAGCATCGCCAGGCCATCGACGCAGGCATCGCGCGCCTCGACCAGCAGCTCGCGGATTTTTCCACGCGGCTTGCCGCGGAGGGCAAGACGGTCGACGAGTTCCTCGGACAGAACCGCGACAACCTCAACCAGATCGGCGTGCTGTCCTACAATTTCAAAGCCAACGTGGACGACGCGGCCGGCCAGTACGGCTGGTTCACCCCGCAGCGCAAAGCGCTCAACGGTCTGTCGACTTCCTTCTACGAGGCTTCCAAGGAACTGGCGATGTCCACCGAGCGCACCACCGCCTCGCGCGCGGAGCAGCAGATACTGGGGCAGAATATCCAGCAGATCGATCAATTCCTGGATCAAATTCGCCAGATCAACGAGGCGTCCAAGAAGGATCCCAAAGCGTTTGCCCAGGTCGACCAGGGAATTCAAGTGCTGGAGAAGGTCTTTGACCAGACCGGCCAGCTGGTCGCCCTTCAGCAAAAAGACGTTCAGGAAGCCAGCGCGCGCGCTCACCAGGGCGCGGAGCACCTGACTCAGGGGCTGCAGCAGCTGATCAATCTGACCGGCGGCGGGCAGCAGCAAGCCCCTTCGGAGGCGCCCCCAGGATAAACCTTTGTGCCGGGTAACCGGCATGACGACACAACCCACACCTACTTCAGCTCTTCTTGCCGGCCCGAGGGTCGGCTTTTCATTTTACGTGGATTTTGACGCGCGTCTAACGAAAAAAATGAGGCTCGCTTCACGGCGGGTATCTATCATGGGGGCCTGGTGAGGAGAGATCGACGGGCGTTCATGAACGGCATTTCCAGTCTCCGTCTTCGCTTTGCCGCGAAGATGGCGGCGCCCGCACTTGCGCCCTGTAAACCCGGGCGCGTCACTTACACGCCTCCCGAGGGCCCCATTGTGGGCTTGACCGTGGGCGATCCCAGCAAGGCGCCCAACTACGCGAAGGCACTGGAGGCGGCCGGCCTGCGCGTCAAGTTGCTCGATTACCGCGCATTTTCGGTATTTCCGGTGCAGGAGCACGTGGAGGCGGCCATGCACGGCCTCACCGGCCTCGTGTTGACCGGCGGCGGCGACATCGACCCGGCCCTGCAGGGTATCGAGAATCCCTCCAACACCATCCTCGGCGTCTGTCCCGAGCGGGATCATTTCGAGCGCGCCGCGTTCCAAATGGCGTGGAAACAGGACCTCCCGGTGCTGGGGATTTGCCGCGGCATGCAGGTGATGAACTGGGCGCTGGGCGGCACGCTCCACCAGGATCTCGACACCGCGTTCGGGGCGTTGCTGGGACATCGGCAGACTGACCGTGGCCTTCCCAAAGACGTCCCCGCCGAGGCCATCGACATCGCGCCCGGCTCGAAGGTGGCGAAAATGTTCGGCGCCATCCGCGTCGCCGTCAATCACGATCACCACCAGGGAATCGAGCGGCCCGCGCCCGGCCTGGAGGTCACTGCTCGCGCCGGGGACGGCGTGGTCGAAGCGGTCGAAGCGCCCGGAAAAACCTTCGCGGTGGGCTTGCAGTTCCATCCGGAGCTGCTCTGGCGGGACAACCCGCTCTACCTCGCGCCGTTCCAGGCGTTTGCTGGCAGCGTTCACGCGCTGAAGTAATGCCCCGTCGTCCGGGGATGACGTCGACTCCGGGACGAAATGGGGGGCATGAGAGCTGGCGGAGACGCTCGGCGGGCACGCCGAATTCGGCGGCATGCTGATTAATTATTCGGATTACAAGCGCGGCTGGCCGATGACGCGCATGTCGATACATCACAACATGTGGAATCGAATCTTTGGCCGCATGCCCGAAATCTCCCGCGAAAACGTGCCGGACTCGTTTATCATGGAGCTGGAGGTGTCGAACAACGTGTGGTGGGATGCGGAGCGACCGGTTTACCTGGCCTCCGCAAATCCGTAAACCGGTGCTCCTCTGCACTACCGGTTGAACATGGTTGGCAACTATTCCGTGCAAGATCCGATGATGGCGCAGTCCTACCCGATCCTGGCGGTGGAGGGTGGCCCGGACCCGTCGCGCCCTTCGTTTACGGCAAAAAGCACCGCCTACCTTTCCGGCAACCGCATCAACCGGTCGACGACACTGGCGGACTGGTCGCTGGTGTACAACGCCAACGACCTGCTGGAAGCCGCCCGCGACGGTGGATTGCCGTACGGAGCGGGGAGACGCCCACGCCAGGCGGTTGCCACCCGCCATGACTTTCCGCCCATCACGTACGCCGCGTCGGTTGATGCACTTACCGACGATCTCGCCCGAAGTGCCGGCGCGTTCCCGCGCGACCCCATGGATCGCCGGCTGATGTCGTTTCCTCTGACGCGAAAATTCTCGCCTGCGCCAATTTCGGAAAACCCGGCCGGCGACACCCTCGCCCTCGCATTCAAGTCCCCGCCGACCGCGCAGACCGACAGCGACGGAGATGGCATGCCGGACCTGTGGGAACGCGCGAGCGGATTGAATCCATCCGACGCGAGGGACGGAAACGCGACGGGATTGTCTCAGAGCAAGATGGGCATCGCGGGATACACCAACCTGGAGGTCTACCTCCACCAGTTGCACGTCAGGCGCGTGACTGATCCGACCGCTACGCGCTGAAGCAATTGCACATACGAGAAGCGTGGCGCGATTGATACGGCCCAGGGGATGGCGCCCAGCAAGCAGGCGACCTCGTTTTCGGTGATGGCTGCTTCGGATTCGGCCGCAAGCAACCACCCTTTGCACGTGGAACCTCATTCGCCCGCGGAGAGACCCGTGCCAGGCTGGAGTGGACGAGGCGACAGGAGAGCGGCCCGAATTGGGGGCTCGTCCCGGGCTGAAGCGAGCGCGCGAGGCGGAGCGTCAGGCTCCACGAGCGTGACGCTCCGCCTCGGCCACCCGCAGGAGATGGCGGCCGGCAACGACGAGGTGGGGGCCGCCGCCCAGGCGCGCGCCGAGGACCCAGGTTAATCCGTCGGGCGCATTTCCGGCAACCGTGATCCAGCCTTCGTGAACGCCGCGCAAGTGGCAGCCGCGGCACAGATATACGATGTTTTCCTCTCCGTCCCCGCCACCGCGCGAGCGGAATATGACGTGATGACCATGCAGGTTTGCTCTCTGGGAGCAAGTCGGATTTGCGCAGCGGTGTCCGCGGCGGTCAAGCAGCGGGTGGCGACGGATGAATTCGAGCGCCTCGCGGAGGTGTTCACTCAGGAAGGCGTCGACGACAGCTTCCATCACGTCGTCATATCCAGCCATGCAGCCCATCAAATGGCTCACCGCGCGCCAGGCGTCTTCCCACAGTGCGGAAACCTCGGGCGACAGCTTGAAGCGGATGTGTTCGGAGCACTTGCCGAGATATGTGTCGTCGTTGCGCCCGCGCAGCATGCGTTGGATCTGCTCGCGAAGCGGGAGAAGCTCGGGAACGAACGGTGCGGGCGTTTCGATCTCCGATGCGCGAGATGCGGATGGCACGGAAATCGTCTGGAGGTCGCCGGCATCCGCTCGGGCGGTGCCCACGGAGAACGTCTGGAGGTCGCCGGCATCCGCTCGGGTGGTGCCCACGGAGAACGTCTGGAGGCCGGCGGCATCCGATTGTGAGCCGCTTGCCGGGAAACCGCCGGTTCGCTGGAAACCCTCCGGGTCTCGCGTTTGCATCCGCTCGGCAATGCGGACGTCCTCGCGAAGAAAGCGCACGGTAGTGGCGGAGGCGTGCGCGATCCAGCGGTCCACGGTGCCCCGGGTCGCGACCCGGGCGATCAGTTCCGCATGTGACCGATTGACGCGCCCGGCCTGAAGGGCGGCAGCAAGCGTGGGCAGGCGCCGCAAATTTCGGCTGAGCGCCACCAGGCTGCAACCGAGCGACGGGGAAATGCCCAGCCTGTTCTCGCAGTAGTGTTGAAACGTTGGATACTCCAGTGTCAAATAAAATGAGCAGCGTTTAAATCGCTCCAGCATCCGCAGAAAATGGTGCTCGAAGCGCCGCTCTACGTTCAGGATTCCCTGGAGATGCGCGTCGATGGCCTCGGGCGTGCGGTGAACGCACGGTTTGTTGACTTCCTCCAGGTGGACGCGGGGCAGTTTCCAATCGAGACGCGACCAGTGCTCGGAGAATTGCGCGCAGTCGCTTTCGAACTCACGCATTTCGCGTGCCTCGCGCTCGGCCGACTTGCGGCGCCACCAGCGGCGGTGGGCAGGCGCTTGCGGTCCTCTTCGTCGAGGCTGACGGACTCGTGAATCGTGCATGCGGCCAGGGCCGGCCCGCCCTCACCGCTCATGAATTCGCCGATGAGATATTCCAGGCACTTTCCGGCCGGTAGATCCGCGCCCAGCATGCGGCGCAGGATCTCGAGCGCCACGTCATACTTCGCGGCCAGCATTGGAGTGGCGACGAATTGGACCCAGCGGGCCGGCTCGCACTCGTCTTCCTCTGCGGGGAGCGGCAACGGGTACGCGCCGCCCGGCTCGTACCCGTCGGTGCGGGGCAGCGCGCGGTGCGCGTCCAGCGTGCGTTTCTACGCCTGCAACCCCTCTTTCAGCTCGGTGAGGGTGAGTCCTTCGGCGAGGACTGCCCAGTCGGCGTCGTCGATGGGCTCGATATAACGGAGCATTTCCTGCACCTGGCTGAAATTGAGGCGGCCTTCCTGGTAGGCGCGATCGATGCGGGGAAATCCGGGCAGGCGGCGCTCGATGGCGGCCAGGGCGCGCGCGTGGCGTCCGGTCATGCCAAGCCGTTGCGCGGCGTAGGCGTCGAGGGTAGAGTATCCCATGGCCTGAAAACCGTTTACCTCCGCGAGCAGCACGAGGGCCTTCCCGATGGCGCGCTGCACCAGCGAGCTGGCACGGGCAAGCACCCGCAGCCGGCGGTCGAGCATGTGGGCGACAACTTCTTCGTACATGTCTGCCATGCCACTATTATACCGTGTTTGAGCGAGCACTTGCAAATTGGCGACTGCATTAAAACCGCACCGTTATGAGGATCTGGTGACGCTCAGAAAGTGGCCTGGAAGACGTGAAATCGCTGCGAGTGGAGTTTGATCTCGGTTTGCCGTGATGGTGGCCGCCCAGAGGGCGCCTGCGCGCCGATTTGTGGGTGCGAGGCATCGAGTCTCGGCGGGTGAGGCTTGGATTGCGAATCGGAAAATATTTTCGCACAGTCAGCACGCAGGGCTTGCCGGCAGCGACGATTCCTCGGGGAGGACGTGTAAATGGGCTGAAGTCGCGCCCAGGCAGTGTGTCACAGCCCGTGACACCACCCGGGACGGGCGTCACGGCCCGACACGGCGCGTGCGTGAGCAGCGACGGACTCAAACTGAATGTGGCGCTGCTCTTTGCAGACGTGGACCTCGAGCTGCAGTCGCCGTGGGGGGGAGAGACGCACACGGAGTTGCGACGACGTCAACATCGGCGACCTTGTGCAGGTGAGCCACCAGTGTGTTCTTCGTGGGTGACGGCTGCTGCGCCCGTAGGTGGAGAGGGCGCACGACGCGCCGAATCGGCTGCGGCTAAAGCGCCGGAAAGGCCGACCAAGGAGGGGAGGCCTCTGCCGATCTAATGAGATGTTGAAATGCGACTAAGCAGCCGCTCACAACCGCTAGCCAAGAGTCCTAAGACTAATCCAAGCAGTAGAGAGCGTACGACGAGACCGGCCTGATTAAGAGGTTCGCCGTTTTCGTGAAACGTAGCGACAAAAACAATAGACGCGGCAAGTTGTCCGCCGACACCGGCCAAGCTGGCTCTGAAAGCGTTGGGCGCTTTCGTGAGCAACAACGCGAATGCTGAAGCTGCGCCGGCCGCCACCCAGAACGATGAACGCCAAGCCTCAAGAGAAATCTCATCGTGAACGCTAACTGCCCACGTCGGCAAGACAAGCACCCGCACAAGATATGAAACAACAAACAATCCGGTGTAACAGCAGCCAAAAACAACTGCGCCTTTCATCCTTAAAACAGGCGCGGTCCTCATAAGTGAGTTCGTCATTATGCTAGCCGCCGCCCCCCGGTATAGCGCGCCATTCTTCATCTAGCCTCACCTCGAAAACGAGCACCGTCGTGCCCGTCGCCGAGGCTGAGGCGATGTTGCTCACCCTGAAGCTGGTGGATCCGACGCTGGAGACCATCGTACCGGGCGCGAACGCAGCATGGCGAACATCGTCGCCCGCGCTGACCCGCGCGATGTTACCCGCCGACACGTTGCTCACCACATCACTTCCATTGCTCACGTCCCCGGTGATCGGCGCCCACAGCGTTTTTGAGGTCATGTTCCCGGAGGCGTCCTTGGCACGATACCACGAAGTCAGCACCGTGCCAACCGTCACGTCGTTGCGGATGATCTGGTTGAGCGCGTTGATGCGGTCCTCGGAGGGCCAGGAATCGTCGTCGCGGACCTCCGTAATGGTGTTCTCGCCCGCCGTTTCCGCCGTGCGGCTGATCATGTTTCCCGACCCATCGTACGAAAATCCGCGGGTGGACGAGGGATTGTCGCCACTGAACGAGAGCGTCAGATACGCACAATGGCGTCCTTCGAAGTCCGGGACGTCTTCACCGGTGGCCGTGCTGAACCAGGTGTCCCCGGTCTCGTCCGGTCCCAGAAACTCCAGGGTGGCCAGCGGATTGTCGGTCGTGGCAATCTGAAACTCGACGTCGGTTCCGCTGGGAGTCGTCTCGTCCCAGGGATGCGCGTCCAGGTCACCAATCGGCCGGCATCGTAAAGTCCGGATGTGAACGTGCCCTCCTGCGGATACGTTTCCTCTGGAACCGTAACGGTCAGGTTTTGGAGGCGAATCGTGCCCATGCACATGTTATTGTCCAGGAGCAACCCAAGGTGCATGTCGTCGCTACCGAAGCTGGCGTACTCGGTGACAAGCTCCCAGTCCGAGCCGTCCCAGTAGTATGTGCTGATTGCGCTGCCGGAGGGCACGAAGCGAAGCTTTCCCGAGGTGTCGGTCGTGCCTGGCCCGCCGGCCATAACGACGCTCCCGCTCACGTAAGTCTCGATACTGTACGTCGAGTAATAGTTGCCGCTGTTGTCGCCGCCCGACTTGTGGCTGAAGATGGCCCGAGTGCCTGGGCTGGCCATCGCATTCTCAACGGCGGCATTCGCGACCACCAGACCACACTGAATGAAACTGCCAAAGGAAGTGCTCTGCACCCCCTGATAGTCGTCGAATTCAACCTCCACGTCGAAGTCGCGCACCAGCAGGGTACGGTGCTCCACCGCTCCCCAGATGCGATCCCCCACAATGCCGTAGTTGTCGTCGACCGGTGGAAACGCCGAGGAGAGTCGATCGGCATATCCTCGCGGATAGGTGATATGGAGACCGTCGTTCTACCGAATCTCCAGACCGAGCAGATCCCTTGAGACATAGGCCGGACGCCAGCGATCCAGATTCAGGAAAGCGCCTGCGAAGGTGTAGGCGCGTTCGAGGAGGACTACCGAGCCTTCCTCGGTCAACGTTGTTGCGCTCATCGCGCCGCGCTGAAACGAGGGCAGGTCGTCGTCTTCGAATCGGTTGATGCGATCCGTGCGGCGTAATCACCCCCTCGTCGGAGAACCGCCAGCATCTACGCGCTGAAATAATTCTCCAGCGTCCGCGGAATGACGTCGCCCCCCACGCTCCACACCGAGAAGAACGCGGCCTCCCGATACAGGCGGTTGGACGTGCCGCCCTCGCGGAAGCCGGTGCCCCCGCACGCGATCAGAGCGAGATAGGCGGCGCGCATGGCGAGCACGTTGCCGCGCCCCCGCAAGGGCGGCACCCGCGCGCGATCTTGCGCTTCAAGGGCCTCCTCGAAATCGCGCTCGAAAACGTGCAGATCCTGGCGAAGCGCGTCCACGCGGGCCGCGATGGCGGGTGCTTTTGTCGCCGAGGCCAGGCGAATCGAGCGCCGGGCGTGGCCCAGCGTGACCGCCGTGGCCACGAAGGTGGTCGGTCCCAGGTGCGTCTTGAGGATTTCCGTGGCGGGCCCCAGCAGCACGCTGGCGTCCGGCACGAAAACCTCGTCGAAGTGCACCGACGTGGTTTCGCTCGCGGTCAGCGCGGCCAGCCGCATCGGGGGATCGATGGCGACCCCGGCCGTATTCCGCATGGGCACGGCGCAAACCATTTGCAGACCGTCCTCGTTCACCGCGCCTGCCGCCAGCAGGTCGCTGTGCGCCGCGGCCGTCGTCCAGGGCAGCGTCCCGCTGTAGCGCCAGCCGCCCTCCACTTTCCGCGCCCGCATCGGCGCGCGCTCCGGCGGCAGGTGTAAAAAATTGATCCCGTTGGCGCCGTGGATTTCCGCGCGGGCCAGTCCGGGAAGCAGCTTTTTTCGTAAAGCGTTGTCCTCCGCGGCGGTTACCATCGCGCAAAATACGTGGTGTTGGGAAAAAACGAAGGCGGTAGTGAGGCATCCTTCAGCGAGGATGGCGAAAATGCGCGCCTGATCCCGGTACGGCAGCTCCATCCCCCCGAAGTCGCGCGGGACCGCCATGGCGAACAGCCCGGAAGCGGACAGCGCCTGCATTTGCGGCGCCGGATAAGGCAATTCCTCAACCCCGTCAGAGGCGGCCTCCAGCACGTCTCGCGACAGCGCGCGCGCAAGGCCGAGCGCATCCTGCATCGCTGCTACTCGATGCTGAGCGCCTGGAGCAGGGTTTGCAGGAGCAGGTGCGGCTGGAATGGTTTCTTCACGAACGGGATTCCGCGGCTTTCCAACTCACTCGCCCGCTCGCCGTCGATGTACGCGGAGAGCACCACCGGGCGGATGTCGGGCTGAAGCGCGGTGCCTCGCCTGATCACCTCGTCGCCGTCGAGGTCGGGCATCCGCATGTCAACAAGCAGGCAGTCGTAGGGCTCGTCGGCCAGGAGCTTGAGCGCATCCGTGCCGGAGCCGATGACGGTCACCTGAAATGCCCCTTTCAGCGTGAGCTCGACTACCTTCCGCTCGATAACGTCGTCGTCAACGAAAAGCACGCGCGGCTTGCGCCCGTCCATGCCGTCGCCTCCCTGGCCTTGGCTCCTTGTCGTCAGGTCGCATTCGCGTAATGGTCAGCGGATTCCCACCAGCGCGCGCACGAGTTCGTGGTAGGCGCGGAGACCGTCGAGGTCGAGCCATTCGTGGTCCGCATGCATTCCGCCGCCGGACGGGCCCCAGCAGACGGCGGGTACCCCGCGCGCCCCCCAGTAGCGCGCGTCCGACGCGAAGTGCGCGCCCACGAAGCTCGGCGCGCGGCCCAGGCGATCCTCCTGGATCGCGGCCAGGCGTTGCACGGCCGGATGATCGGGCGGCGTGTCCAGCGCCGGGGCAAGCTGCACGATCTCCACGGCGGCACCGGGGAAGCATCTCCGCACGAAGTCAAGGATGGCCTCGGGGTCGTCCTCGGCCACCCAGCGCACATCGATGCCCAGGTGCGCCTCCTCGGGCACGCGGTTGTGCGCCTCGCCGGCCCGCAGCACGGTGGGCGTCGCGGTGGTGCGCCAGACCTCGTCCTCGGCCAGGGGATAGCATTCAAGCACGCGTGCCAGGCCGGCGCTGAGCACGGGAATGGGATTTTGCGCTTGCCACGGCATGGCGGCGTGCCCCGGCCGGCCCGGCAGGCGGACGGTCAGCCACAGCACTCCCTTGGCGCGATTGCAGACGTCAAGGTTGGTGGGCTCGCCGGCCACGAAAAAATCCCCGCTGAACCCTTCCTGGACCAGTGTGCCGGCGCCGCAGTGCCCGCCAATCTCCTCATCGGTGACAAATTGCACCTGGAGGTCTGGCTTGTCGGTGAGCCTCGCCACCTCGCGCAGGATCTCGACATACACCGCCGCGGCACCCTTCATGTCGTACACCCCGCGCCCACTGATGCGCGCGCCTTCGCGGCGCACCGCGAATTGCCCGGGGCGGGCGGGCACCACGTCGAGGTGCGCGTTCAACACCAGCGCCGCTTCACGCCGGCTGCTGGTGGAAATCACCAGGTGATGGGACCCGCGCGTGCGGTGCAGGCCCTCCTGGGGCACCAGGGCGTCCACCAGATCCATCACCCGCGCGCACGCGGCGGCGTCGGACGACACGGACGGAACGGCCACCAGGCGCTCAACGACGTCCAGCAGTGGATCCATCAAGGCAGGGGCCGCCACAGCCGGCGCCTCCATGGTTTTACGGCCGGCTTCGCGGCCCGTTCCCAGCGCGTGAGCGCCCGTGTGTTCACGGGCGTCACGAAACGTCCAGCGGATGGAACCCGCGCCCGTGAATTTCCGAGGCGCCCAGCACCACCACGAAGGCCTGCGCGTCCACTTCGCGCACGAGGTGCTTGAGGCGCGGCAGATCGGCCGGCGACATGGCGCACATCAACATCGGGCGCTCGGCGCCGGTGTACAGCCCGCGCGCGGAAATCGCGGTGACGCCGCGGTCCATGTCGCTGAGGATGCGGGCGCCGATGTCGTTGCTCTTTTCGGAAATGATGTAGACGAGGTGCTGCTTGCGCCGCATCCAGGGCAGCGTGAGGTCGCGGCCCAGCACTTCCGACAACTGGGCCGCCAGCCCGCCCTGGCCCAGCGTGTAGCGGGGCAGGACCTCGCCGGGCGCCTCCTGCAAGCTCATGGTGGCAAACGCAACGATAATGATGCACACGTAAAAAATAACGCCGCAGGAGATGATCACCGAGCCGGGCACCGGCCCGGCCGCCGCGCGCGCCACGAACTCGCCCCACGAGCTGACGTTGGTGGGCTGGGAGGCCACTTTGAAAACCCAGGTCACCGCCAGGATGAGAAAAATCATCAAATAATTTTGCCGCAGGCGACGGCCCACGGCCTCCGCCATGCTGATGGGAAACTGCGGATTGAGCAGGCTGGAGGTCAGTGCTTCCGCCCACGCCTCGGAGGGGGTGAACGGGGGCAGCAGCATGGCCGCGAAAAAATCAGTCTCCATGAGGCGGACGCGCGCGGTCCACAACTCGTAGTAGCGATAGCGGCGTGCTTCCACGAAGAGGAACATGACAATCAGGAGCGAGCCGATGGGGATGACGATGTGCGTCTTGCCGATGTCCCCCAGCGCGAAGGTGAGCAGCGCGCCGGCGGTGACCACCGCCCAGTTGGTGGTGGCGTCCAGCCGCTGGCGCCAGGTAGTGGAGCGGTTCACCTCGCCGCGGTAGAAGTGGGACATCGCGGCGTTGAACTCGGACGGGCCCAGGCGGTATCCCTTGAACGACCAGAGGTCGTGCATGGTTCGCGGGTTCGCGCGGCGCTCCTCGGGGGCGTTCTCTTCGCCGCGACTGCCCGCGGTGGCGTCGCCTTCGGACATCGTTACCTCCTGGGTTTGGCGCCGGGATTCGGTTCGAGAACCGGCCGCTCCTTCAACCCGTTTTCGGCGGATCATCTTCTATTGCGGCGAAGGGGATCCGTCCGCATCGCCGAAGTCGGGCGGCTCGATATCACGCTGCGGGGGATTTGTGAAGCCTGCAACCGCTCAAAAGCTTGTTCCCTTCGGGGTTTCCATTTTCAGCGAGATGACCGCGCTCGCCAACCAGCACAAGGCCATCAACCTGTCCCAGGGCTTCCCCGATTTCGACGGCCCGGACTGGCTGAAGGACGCCGCCCGCCAGGCCGTCATCGACGGCCCCAACCAGTATGCGCCCTCCCACGGGCTGCCGGTGCTGCGCCAGGCCATCGCGGACACCACCCGCCGGCTGTACGGGCTCGATTACGACGTCGACACCGAGATCACCGTATATTCCGGGGGCACCGAGGCGATTTTCTCCACGCTGACCGGCCTGCTGGATCCGGGCGACGAAGTGATTCTTCTTGAGCCTTTCTACGACTCGTACCCGGCCTGCGTCGCCATGGCGGGCGCGGTGGCGCGCTACGTTCCGCTCCGCTGGCCAAACTTCGAATTTGATCAGATAGAGCTGGCGGCGGCGTTCAACGCGCGCACGAAAGTGCTGGTGCTCAACACCCCCAACAATCCTTCCGGGAAAGTGTTTTCGCGCTCTGAGATGGAGGTCATTGCGGAGCTCGTGCGACGCCACGACGTGTACGTGATGACCGACGAGGTGTATGAGCACATCACCTTTGACGGCGCGCAACACGTGCCGTTCGCGACCCTGCCGGGGATGCGCGAGCGCACCATCACCGTGTCTTCGACGGCCAAGACCTTCAGCATGACAGGCTGGAAGATCGGCTACACCCTGGGCCCTCCGGCGCTCTCCAAGGCCGCGCGCAGCGCGCACCAGTTCGTCACGTTCTGCACCTCGACCCCGCTCCAGGTGGCCATGGCGGAAGCCATCCGCCGCCTGGAAGAGTACAAGCCGGTGCTGGATGCGGAATATCGGGAGCGCCGCGACGTGCTGCTGAACGTGCTGCAAGAGGTGGGGTTTGAGGTGCGCCCGCCGCGGGGCACCTATTTCGTGCTGGCCGACTTCCGACGCTTCGGATTCGAAGACGACGTGGCGTTCTGCAAATATCTGACCACCGAGGTTGGAGTCGCGGCGATTCCTCCCAGCGCATTTTATTTTCACAAGGAGGAAGGCCGCCACCTGGTGCGTTTCGCGTTCTGCAAGAACGTGGCCACCCTGCGTGCCGCCGGCGAGCGCCTGCAGACGCTCCGCGCGCGCGCCGCGGCCGCCGGATAAACCAATGCGCACCGCGATTTTACAGCACGACACCGCCTGGGAAGATCGGCCGGAGAATTTCCGCAAGATCGAACGTCTGCTGGACTCGGTCATGGATCAGAAGCCCGAGCTGGCCTGCATGCCGGAAATGTTTGCGAGCGGATTTTCCCTGAATGTGGCCGGCGTGGCGGAAGAACCCGAGGGGCCTACCTTCCATTTCTTGCGTGAGCTGGCACGCAGCCGTGGTGTCGCGGTGCAGGGAACGTTTCCGGAAAAAGTTCCCGGGGACGACAAGGGTCTGAACACTTGCGTGACATTTGACGCCCGCGGGCGACTGCTCTGCCGCTACCACAAGATCCACCCGTTCTCGTACGGCGGGGAGGACCGGCACTACCGCAAGGGTTCGATGTTGCCCGTCTTTTCGCTGGGGCCGTTTTCCGCGGCGACGCCGATATGCTACGACCTGCGCTTTCCGGAGATTTTCCGCCACGCGATGCGTCGAGGCGCCAACCTCTTCATCGTGCCGGCCAACTGGCCCGAAGTGCGTCAGCACCACTGGCGGGCCCTGTCCATCGCGCGGGCCATCGAGAACCTCTCGTGGGTTGTCGCCATCAACCGCACCGGCCAGGGCGGCAATCTGGTCTACGCCGGTGGCTCGCTGGTGATCGCGCCAACCGGCGAGGTCGTGCTGGAAATGGACGCCGGCGAGCAGGCGGCGGTGGTGGACGTCGATCCGGCGGCGATGCTGGCCGCCCGAGACCGCTTCCGATTTCTCGACGACGTGCGGCACGACCTGATGCCCGACCTGTTCGGGGTGCTTGAAAAAACCGCCACGCCGCCGATATAATCAAGGCACCCGGTCTCTTTGAAAATAGTGATGGAGGGTCCGCCGTGGGCAAACTTGCCACCACTGCCATAGGAGGCCTCGCCGCACTGGCCGGCCTGCTCATCCTGCGTGAAGCGCGCCGCCCGCGGAAAAGAGAGCCCGATGACGAGATCCTGTACATCCACGCCGAGCCGCGCTACGACTCGCCACGTCCGCAGGCCATCCCCCGTAACAAGATGGTCGTCGTGCCGATGAAGGCGTTCGAGGACGCCCAGCAATAGATTTTAGTTACAGACGGGCGTTCTCGGGGATGTCCTCGGCCACTCCGCCTTTGCCGAAGCGGCGATGAACCACCTGGAACAGCCACTGGTTCATCGACTCCTTGAGGAACGGCCCGATCACGTTGGCCAGCTCGGGCGCGCTGGTCGAGCGGTTCGCCTCCCTGGCCCAGCGGAAGCTGTCGTCGAGCATTGCCAGCATGACGTTGCGGAACTTGCTCGGGTCCTGCAGCACGTAGTAGGAGACGTAGCGCATGTCTTCGAGCGCCTGCGCGGCCAGGCGGCTGTCCGGGTGCTCGCGCACGAAGGCCGCCATCTCGACGAGCGTGCGATTCGGATCGAGGGCGGCTCGCGACATGTAACGCTCGCGCGGCCAGCCGAGGGCGTGCTGCTTGAGCTTCCAGTTGGTCATCATGTAGGCCAGCCGCGCGCGGCGGTCGGTCGGCTTCACCACGTCGATGACGACCGGGTTATCGTTGCGGACCGCGGCGATGAACAGCGTCTGCTCGAGCTGCTCGGCCTTGATGCGGGCCAGTCGCTGCGCCTCGGCGAGATCCTTTGCCATCAGCGCGTCGAGGATGAGCGCGGTGGACAGGGCTCCCTCGCCGTCCTGTCCCACGACGACGTAGTTGCCCTCCTTCATCTGGGCCATCAGCTTTTCGTCAACCCCATTGGCGAAAAGGCGCGAGTGCGGCGCCTGCGCCGTCGGGGCCGGCTGCGGCTGCACCGCGACTTTCGGGGCCTGCTGCGTGCGGGCGAACACCAGCACCACCACGCCCACCAGCAGCGCCAGCAGGAGCATGCTGCTCATGTCGCGGCGCGGAGCGGGTCTGCTTTGTCGGGCGTTGGCGTGAGTCGGTGCGGGCGGCGCCGCGGATTTCGGAACGGCCGGGCCGGGCGCCGGAACCACCAGCGGCTCCGAGGTCTCGACCATGTCGCGCGGCGTCGGATCGGCCACCATGCGCTCGCTGCGCGGCGCCGGGAGGGCGGCCAGCACGGGCGCGGCGGCGGCGGCCGGAGCGTCCACGATCTCAGGGCCGAGCGGCGTGGTGTCCTGCCACTGCGCGTCCACCGGGGTACCGGTGGAAACGACGGAGGACAGCACTCTCGGGTCGGCGAGCGTGGGCGCGGACACCACCAGCGGTCCACCCGCGCGCGATGGAGCGATGGGCTCTTCCTCAACGGTGGGCTCAGGTCGCGGCGCGGGGACAATTTTCGCTGGCGCGATTTCCGGGGCCGCCTGGGGACGCGCTGCCACGGTCTCGGCGCGCACTTCCGGCGCGGCGGGCCGCGGAGTGTCGCCGCGACGCGCGGACTCCCACTCCTTGCGCTTGTTCTTGCTCATCGGGCGCTTCCCGCGGCCGGCCTTGCCCGCGGCGGGCGTCTCGACCGTCTCGCCGGCGCGCCCCTCGAGAATGTCCCGGACCGGAGGCGGCGTCAGCGGGCGGGCGAGGTCTTCTTCTTCCCGAGCCGGCGGCGTCACGGCCTCGCGCGGAAGCATTGCGGCGGTCACCGCGGTGGAAAGGTAGATCTCCATCGAGTCCACCTCACCAGGACGGGCGGCCACTTCCACTTTCTCGGCGAGCGGTTCGCGCGCCGGCGAGGGCGGCGAGGCCGGTGGGCGCACCTCGGCGAGCGGAGCCGCTTCAGTGGCCCCTGCCAGGGTGGCCGGGCTCTCGGTCGCGTCCGTGGGCTCCCCGACCAGCACGAAACGCGGCCCGTTGTTCGTGACCTCAAGCTTGAACTGCGATTTCTTATCGGTGTGTTTCACCGTGCTTACCTCCCGCCGTCCTGCGTCCAGGAGCACTCAACGCCACTCCGGAACGCCCGAAAACCTGACATCCCTCATGAAACCGACTCATACTAGCACGCGGCCCCGGAAGGGTCAATCAAAAATGGCGGGGTTGCGGGCACCGTTTGTAAACAAACCGGCAACATGCAACGAAGCCGACGCCCATGCGGGTGCCGGCTTCGTCCCAGGGGATTCGGCGGTGTCAGCTCACCGATTCAGACTCGTTGGACACCTGGATGGTGGACAGCTCGGTGAGGAACGCGCCCGCGGAGTGCGGGCGTTTGCTCGGGTCCTTCTCCATCAAGCGGGCCACGAGACTGTCGAGCTCAGTGGGGATGCCGGCCTGCACCAGTCCGGGGTGCGGCGCGTCCTCGGTCATCTTCTTGACGGCCAGTTCCCCGAACGTGCTGCCCGCGTGCGGCGGGCGCCCGGTAAGCATCTCGAAGGCCACCACCCCGAGCGAATAGAGGTCCGACCGAGGATCCAGCGGCTTGCCCATAATGGCTTCCGGCGAGAGGTATAGCGCGGTTCCCAGCACGTCGCCCCGCTGGGTCACGGCTTGCTCGTCCTCGGCCTGCGCCACGCCGAAATTATAGAGGATCGCGCGGCCGTTCTCCTGGACCTTTACCGAGCCGGGCTTCACGTTGCGGTGCACGACCTCGTTGCGGTGCACCGCGGCCAGTCCGCCGGCCAGGTGCTCAAGCAGGGGCACCACGCGTGACGGCGGCATGGGGGCCTCGCGGCGGATGACTTCGGTCAGATCCTCGCCGTACAGTGGCTCGGTGGCCAGGATAGGCACGGTGCGCCCGCGGTCCTTGATCTTCTCAAAGGCGCGGAAGCCGACCACGTGCGGATTCTCGATCCCCTCGAGGACTTTGGCCTCACGCTCGAAGCGGGCCATCGCCATCTTGTCCTCGAGGCACTTGGTGGTGGGGATCTTCAGGTCGCACGCCTGGTCTTGGGCGTCTTTCGCGCGATAGTTCACGAAGCCCACGTTCTCGGAGAGCTTCTCCTCGAGCTTGTATCCCCCAACCTCGTTGCGGCTGATGGGGAGGTTGGACAGGCTCATCATCTCGTCGGTCATCGAGACGACCCGGGCCGCTGCCTGCTCCGTCCGTCGCTTCAGCCCCGCCGTGCGGATGAGCAGAAAGACGATGACGACCAGCACCACGGAAAGTGCGAGGATGAGCTTCTCACTGGAACCCAGCTTCGCGAGCGAAACGGCGATCCAACCCGCCGTCAGGTACATAGTGCGCTCCTTTGATTAAGCCCAAATCGGTGTGATCGTGTCGCGCGGCACGCCCGGGGTCAGCGGCTTCCGTGCTGCGCGACACTAAGGGGTTCGCCTTGCGCCAGGGGTTCCTCCCCCCGCAAACCGCAACCATTGTAGCACGATATTCAACAACCGACAAGCCGCGGACCGCGCAACGGCGCGGACCGGCGTTGCAGACCGCTGGCCGCGCCAGGAATGTGCGGTTTACAAGAGGAGAGGCCACCTGCAACGCGAAGTCCAGCGCAGGCTCACCCGGAGGAGGCGGTTTCATGCTGCGTCGTCGCGATCCCATGAAAGTTACGCTCAGCGACCTGAGAAAAATCACCGTTCTCGGAGTACTCTCCGACCGCCGCCTGCGCAAGTTTCTCCCTTATTGCCGCAAGCGGATGCTGCCCAAGAACACGGTGGTGTTCCTGGCCGACGAGCCGGCCGCCCACCTTTATTTCGTCCTCGACGGCGCCGCCGCCATGGTGGTCACCGGCGGCGGGGAGGTCCGCGCCACGGTTCACACCGCGCAGGCTGGCCAGTGCTTCGGCTGGTCGTCCCTGGTGCCGCCGTACATGTTCTCGGCTACCGCCCAGTGCATCGAGCCGACGCTGGTGGTCGAGGTCGACGCCGAGGGCCTGCGCCGGCTGTTCGCCAAGGACTACAAGGTCGGTTTCGCCATGATGTCCATCGTGGCGTGCCTCGCCACCCAGCGCCTGCACGAGACCCACCAGACGCTCATCGAGACGCTGGGCAACCGCCGCGCCCTGGAGTCCCGGGAGCCGGTGCTGGCCGGCTGAGCGGATCAGGCAGCCAGCACGAGCTTCTGATCGAGCCCAGCGCAAGGTCCGCTGGGAAAAACGACCTCGATTGAGACGCAAGAAATGCGAAAGCCTCGCAGATGCGAGGCTTTCGGCTGGTAGGCCGCCCAGGTATCGAACCTGGGACACCCTGATTAAAAGTCAGGTGCTCTACCACTGAGCTAGCGGCCCGTTTATGAGGTTCTGGTCGCGCCCAGAGGGACTCGAACCCCCAACACCCAGCTCCGAAGGCTGGTGCTCTATCCATTGAGCTATGGGCGCATGTGCCCGGTCCAGCCGAGCCCATTTGTTAAAACGGGACTGCCGTTGCCTGCAGTCCCGCACGTTTTTGGTGGGGTGAGTGAGGGGACTTGAACCCCCGACCCCTGGTTCCACAGACCAGTGCTCTAACCACTGAGCTACACTCACCATGTTCCCGTCGCAGCGCGGGCGTGACGGGGAGTTGGCACGCCCGAAGGGAATCGAACCCCCAACCCTCGGCTTAGAAGGCCGATGCTCTGTCCGTTGAGCTACGGGCGCACGTAAGATTCGATTCTCTTCGACGATGACGCCGAGGATCATGGTCGGGGCGAGAGGATTTGAACCTCCGACCCCCTGCTCCCAAAGCAGATGCGCTACCAGGCTGCGCTACGCCCCGATATGGCCATGATTGAGAGCCTTAGTATATCCAATGCCTGCCGGCTTGTCAAACAAATACTGGCCGCGTTGGGGCGCGCGCGGGGACTCCGTCGAGATCACGGAATATCGGCGGGGGACCCCGTCGATATCACGGAGTGGACGGTGGGGACGCAGCGCGGATCCGCGCGGCAATCGCCTGCATGGCGCGTGCCCGGTGGCTCACCTGGTTCTTGCGCTCGGCAGGGATCTCGGCGAACGTCGCGCCCTCGCTCACCGAAAAGAAGACGGGATCGTAACCGAAGCCGCCGATGCCGCGGATCTCGTGGGCAATGCGGCCCTCGTGCGTGCCCCGCGCGGACTCCACGACACCTCCCGGAGTCGCGTACGCGGCCACGCACACGAAGCGCGCGGCGCGCCGCTCGTCGGGAACGTCGCGCAGCAGATCCAGCAGGTGCGCGTTCTTCACCGGATACGGAGTCGTCTCGCCGTGCCAGCGCGCCGAGTGCACGCCCGGCTTGCCATCGAGTGCGTCAACCTCGATCCCAGAATCGTCGGCCAGGGTGGGCAGTCCGCTGCGCTCGGCGTAAAACACTGCCTTCTTGCGGGCGTTTGCCTCGAAGGTATCCCCGTCTTCCGGGCACGTTTCAATGCGATCGCCAAACACCTCAGACAGGGTGACGGTTTCGAGTTGAGGGAGGATGGCTGCGATTTCTTCGGCCTTGTGCGGATTGGTGGTGGCGATCAGCAGCCGGCTAGGTGTCATTCTTGAAGTGGTCGATCTCCGTCCAGCGCTCATCGATCTGCCACTGCAGCGTTTTCAGCTCCTGGCAGAAGTTGATGAGCTCGGTCTCTTTCAGCTCGTTCTTGGTGTAGAGCTCGTAAACCTTGCGGGCCAGGGCCTTCATGCGGGCGTCCTTCATCTTGCGGAGATCGTTGATCTCCATCTTGAGGCGCTCGACGCGCAGCATCTTTTCGGAGCGTCGAATGGCCGCTTCCTTGCCCTGCTGGACAAGCTCCTTGCCTTT
>VGFD01000006.1 GCA_016868975.1 Armatimonadota bacterium
TGGTCAAGGTCCTGGTGGAGCGCATGGGCGGCCGCGTGGGCGTGGAAAGCGAGCCGGGCCGCGGCAGCAATTTCTGGGTGGAGCTGCCGGTCGCGGAGTAAATCCGAAATAAAGAACGAGCCACCGATTTCTTGGTCAGTGCGCCGTTATCAGGTAGGCTATGCTTCGCCCCAGTCGGGGGCCTTGCCGTCGGGCGCCTGCTGCTGGTCCTGCGCGACGCGCGTCAAGACGTCGCGCAGCGCGACCGCTGCGGCAGCAAGCATGGTCCAGCCGTCATTGAGGTGGGCCACGTCTCGATCCGTGGCGTAAGCGCGGAGGGTTGCCAACGCCTTGAGCGCCTGCGCCAGGTGGGTGGAGACCTCGTCGTACGCGGCGGCGCTCTCCGCGTCGGCTCCGACCATCTCGTGAAATTGCGCGATCGCCTGCTGGTCGGCTTCCAGCGACTGCTCCAGGGCAGTCACGCTCTCCAGCCATGCGGCCAGCGAAATTTCCCCTTGCGCTACTCGACCGCACGCGTGGTAGACGTCCGCGAACGCGAAAGGAAGAACGACGTGGCGCTCGCCCACGTCTTGCTCCAGGGCAGGCCGCCTGGGACCGCGAAGTGGCTGACGGCAACGAGTGGACCATCCCAGTGTCTTCAGACCATCGACCAGGCGCGCTCCCGCTGTTCGCCGCGACGCGGGCCCGCAAGCCGGCCTGAGCTTTACACGCCAACGCCCAGGCGGTGCCACACGTTCACGTCAAGGGAGGGCACCTCGGCGCCGGCGTGCCGCAGCATGTTGAGCGCCTGGGCGCGATGATACGTGCCGTGGACACACAGTTGCGTCATGACCACGCCGAAAGGGAATTCTCGCTCCACTCCGGGTCTTGCCACCAGGCGAATTCCCTGGCGCAGGTCGCCGATCTCGTCAAGCGCGCGGTTGCGACGCTGCGCCGCGTGCTGGTAGCGGGGCCACAGCGCATCCCAGGGCTCGTTTTCGTCGATGGCCGGGAATGGCGCGCCGGGACCATTTTCCAGGTTGTCGATCCACCAACCGGGCGCGTCGGCGAGATGCCCGAGGACACGCCGCAGCGAGCCCGGACCAATGTCGAAGGTGCGGCCCCGATCCGCCTCCGAGAGCGTCGAGGCCGCGTCGTAGACGGTCTTCCAGGCCCAGTCGCCGTGCGCGAGGTAGCGGCGCAGGGTGGCGGCGTCGAGGTCCGGTGCCGCCTCCTTGTTTTTCGCGCGCATGACGATGTAGTCAATGGCGGGCGGCTCCAGGCCGACGCGACGCATCATGTTGACGGCCTGCGCGCCGTGGTGCGGAAAGTGGTTCGCGAGGTGGAGCACCGTGACGCCGAGGTTGATCTCCAGGTCGTGGCCCGCTTCCATCCAGAAGGGGCGGGGATAGCGGAAGATGCGGTCGAGGGATTCCTGAGCGGCCAGCCACGCGTTCCGCTCGGCCGCGCTGGCCTGGAAGCGCTCGGACAACTCGGCGATGCCGATCGCGTCGGCTTCCTCCGCGTCGACCGAATCGAGCGGCGAAGGCACTCCGTTCCAGCGCGAAAGCCACACCTGCTCGGCGCCCCACAGGTGGTGGAGCGTCTTGCGCAGGGTCCCCTCGCCCATTTCAAAGGGGTGATCGAGCGCCCCGTTGTCGCTGCTGGCGAGTGCCGTCAGCAGCCGCTCCCGCGCCCAATCGACGTAGGAAAAAAGCTCGCGGATGGTGTTCATGGCAATCTCCTTGTCTGTCGCCGAGTGCCGATCCCCCTTCTCCAGGAGTATTTCCAGGAGTATTCGAGGACTGCGCGAACCTGGGGCGACGGTGATTTTTTGGGGGCCCGACGTGGCGAGACGACTCTTGGCGCTGGTCATGACCCTGCTTGCACTGGCGCTGGGAGGATGCGGGGGAGCCGGCACGTCAGCGCCGGGTGCCGCCGGCTCGACGACTTCCGCAGGCGGCGGGCCAGCCGCGCCGTCCGGCGGCGTGGTCGGAGTGGTGGCCAGCGGCTCGCCGTACGCGTTCACTCGCGTCATCGTTCGCGACGCGCGCGGTTTTGAGCAGAGCGCGCAAACCGACGGCTTGGGGCGCTTCGTCATTTTACCGCCGCTGCCGCCCGCCCTGGTCTTCAACGAGTCGACCGGCGACATCGAGGGAACGCCTCTGGTCCCCACGCCCCCGACGGCCTTCCAGGTGACGCATACGGACGAGCGGCGGCGCCTGGTCGGCGTCATCCTGGAAGGGAGCAATACCTGCAGCGTGACACCGGTGAGCGACCTCATCGTGCGAATCGCGCTGGGCCTGCGCGGCCTGGACCTGGACGACGTCGTGGAGCAGGGCGGCGCGCTGCCCCCGATCACCGCGGACGAGCTGGCCCTGGTCACCGCCGCCGTGAGAGCGCGGCTGAACGACGCCGCCGCGGATATCCCCGACCTCGAGTGGCCCCTCTTTGACCCCCTGACCACGCTGTTCGACGCCGACCGTCGCGGATTCGACGCGCTGCTGGACCATCTGCGCGTCTATCGCGCAAGCGCCGGCCCGGGATATCGTCTGGTGGCGGTGGGCGACGACGACAGCGGAAGGATCTCTGACTTCGACTACACGTCGGAGGCCGGCGTGGTGAGAATCGTGTCGCTGGAATACGACGCCATCGGAAATCTGGTGGGGTACGTCCTGGAAGAAGCGGTCGTGCCTTCGTCTGAGACCCCGGAGGCGGAGGCCCTGCCGGCGCTGCGGGCCTGTCTCCATCGATTTCAGGGGCTCTTGAACCAGCAGCCGCGCCTTTCCCTGGACGGGGATTGGGGCGCCTTTTGTCTTCCACCGCGGGGTCATTTCTGGAGCGGCGGTCTTCGATAATTGAATCCAGGATGATGCCCTTGCGGCGCACCACGGCTTCGGCCAGTCCCTCGGCGTCGCCGGTCATGGCGAATATCGTGTACGGATTTAAGCGCGCCAGAAACGCGAAGCGCTGGTCTTCGGTGGTGAAGGAAAGGGTGTTGGCGAGCACCGCGTCCTCGGCCGCGGCCTTACGGCGGGCCAGGGCGAGCGCTTCGGCGTTGCGCCCCTGTTCGAGCGCCAGCGTGGCCACGGAGTCGAGGCTCGCGGCGGTCAGCGGGTGCAGTGGGCCGAGCGATTTTTCCCGAATGGCGAGCGCGCGACGGGTCAGTGCCTCCGTCTCGGCAAGGTGTCCCAGGCCATATTCCGCGCCGGCCAGGTGGAAAAGCACGCTGGCCAGGCGCGGCGGCGCGCTTTTCTCGACGATGGGGAGCGCTTCCTTGAGCGCGTCCGCGGCCTTGCCGTATTCTTTCGCCTGGATGCACACGCTGGCCAGGTTGTTCAGGCTGGCGGCCGTGTCCAGGCTGTCCGCGCCGGCCGCCCGCGCCTGGATGGCGCAGGCGCGCTCCAGCAGGGGGATGGCTTCGCGCGCGCGGCCCTGGTCGGCGTACACGCCGGCCAGATCCTCCAGCACGTAGCCGGTCATGGGATGGCTCGCGCCAACTGCCCGCTCGAAAATCCGAACCACGCGTTCCAGCAGCGGCTGCGCCCGCTTGAAATCCCCGATGTCGACGTACACCGACGCGAGGTCGCGAAGCATCAACGCGGTGGCCGGGTCGTTGGCGCCGTAGCGCGCTTCGTTGCGGCGCGCGAGGTCCTGGTAGATGGCTTCCGCGCGGTTGAGGTCGCCCTGGTCCTGGCAGGCGATGGCGAGCAATTGTCGGGTTTGCAGCGTCGTCTCGTGGTCGGCGCCCACCGCCGCCGTCATCAGATCGATGGCTTTCTGGAAGGCGTCGATGGCTTCGCGGTAGCGACCCAATCCCGACAGCACCTCGCCCAGCGTGCCCAGAATCTGCGGCCTCAGCATGGGCGGGGGATTGGGGGTGCCGTCCGCGACGCGCAGGGCGCGGCGGATGAGGGGCTCGGCCACGACCGGATCCCCGGCCCGCACGGCGCACCGGGCCACGTTATTGAGGATTTTCGCGAGGCGCGGGTCGTTGGGCCCAACCGCTTGCTCGGCGATCGGAAGAAAGCGCTGGCCCAGGGGCAGTGCCTGGGCGTATTTCTCAGCGCGCACGAGGCGCATGAACTCGGCTTCCAGGGCGGCGGGGTCTTCCGCGCGCGCGGTCTGGGCCAGCGTCCCGATAAGCAGTACGATCAGGAGGAGCCGCACCGAGAAGATCGGGGGGCTGACGGGAGGGCGGCGGGCGGCTTCCAGCAGCGCCGTCTCGTTCAATCGCCATCCCCCAGCGCGTACACGTCGCGCCGTTGCAGGCCCAGCTTTTGGGCCACGGCGCGGGCCGCCTCGCTGCGCGACATCCCGCCCTGGATGGCCTCCCGCAGGAGCGTCGCCGCGTCCTCGCACGAGGCCGCCTCGGCCACGCCGCCCTCCACCACGATGACGAACTCCCCCCTCATTTCTTTTGCCAGAGACCAATCCACCAGCCAGCCCAGCGTGCCCGGGACAATTTCCTCGAATTTTTTGGTGATCTCCCGCGCCACGCACGCCCGGCGGTCGGCGCCCAACGTGCTGGAGAGCTCTTGCAGCGTCTGGGCCACCCGGGAGGGCGCTTCAAAAAATACCATGGTGCGCGTCTCGCGTGCCAGCTCCGCCAGCCGCGCGCGCCGGTGGGAGCCGCGCCGGCTGAGAAAGCCCTCAAAAGCCAGCCTCGAAGACCCGATTCCCGCCACCGCCACCGCCGCCAGAAACGCGCTCGCCCCCGGCACCGCCGTGACCGGGATGCCCTCCTGGTGACAGCGCGCCACCAGAAAATCTCCCGGGTCGGACACGCACGGCATTCCGGCGTCCGTCACCAGCGCCACCGAGAGCCCCTCGCGCAGCAGTCCCAGCACCTTCTCGGCGCCCCGCTCGCGGTTGTCCTCGCGGTACGATACGAAATGGCGCGGCGTGGGAATCTCAAAGTGGGACAGCAGGCGGCGCGTCACCCGAGTGTCTTCCGCGGCGATGGCCGGCACCGTGCGCAGCACCTCGAGCGCGCGCACGGTAATGTCCCCGAGATTGCCGATGGGCGTCCCGACAATATACAGCACGCCGCCGGAAACAAGGGGGCGACGACCCTGCGGCCGCCGCCCCACAGAGGGGTTGATGCAGGGGGAGTTGCCTTCGGCCCCCCCCAGCGTGGGCTCTAGACCCACTTCGTGTAATTCGCCTCGTAATCGACGATCTCGCCAGGCTCGAAGAAAATCGGCAATTCCCGCTGCGCGCTCTCGGCCGAGTCCGAGCCGTGCACGCAGTTGTAATCCACGCGCTGGGCGAAGTCGCCGCGGATGCTGCCGGGCGCGGCCTGCGACGGATTCGTGGCGCCCATCAGCGTGCGCACCTGCTCGATGGCGTTATGGCCGGACAGGCAGAGTGCGACGATGGGACCGCTGGTCATGTACTTTACCAGCGGATCGTAGAACGGCTTGCCGAGGTGCGGCTCGTAAAGGCGCGCGGCGCGGCTGCTGTCCATGTGGATCAGCTTGACGCCGCAGAGCTGGAAGCCTTTCTCCTCGAAACGGGAAATGATGCGGCCAGCCAGCCCCCGCTGCACGGAGTCCGGCTTGATGAGGACCAGGGTTTTTTCGGTTGCCATGTGACGCTCCTAAATTCCCGGCGGCATGGCCTCGCCAAGACCGCCTAATGACGACGTGCGCGGTTTTTTCAGCACGCCGTCGACCAGCGCCGCAAACTCGAGTTTGCGGAGAAGCTCTCGAATGATTTTGTGCCACGTGTAGTGGCTCGCCGTGTGATGCGCGTTGCGCCGCATGTCGTTGACCACGTTGCCGCCCTTGCGCAGCGCGCTCACGTAGATGGCGATCTCGCGGGGATCGTCCGAGTCGATGACGATCGCGTTGTAGAAGCAGTGCGCGTATTCCTCGCCGGTGCACCCGGTGAAGGGGATGCCGCCGGTGGCCATCACCTCCAGGCCCACCAGCCCGAACGGCTCGTGCCCGGAATTGGCCAGCACCGCGTCGGACGCGGCGTAGATGATGCGCAGGAATTCCTCGGGCACGAAGAAGCGCAATTCAAGAATATCCACGTCGCGAATCTGGCGGCGCAGCGTCCACAAAATGTGATCGGTGTCTCGCGGCTCCATCTGGAGGACGCCCCAGCGCAAGCCGTGCAGCGCGGCGCGGGCGCGGATGTCCTCGCGGTGCTGCTCCATGCCGCCCCGCATGAGCATCAGCGGCTTCATTCCCATGCGCATCATCACGGCCATGGCGTCGATGGCCATGATCCACCGCTTGTCCGGATCGAAACGCCCCACCTTGGCCAGCAGCGGCCGCCCGCGCACTATGCGGCGCAGCGATTCGACCGGCTCCTGGGGCGGCATGTCGAGCAGGCGGGGCGGAATTCCGTTGGGAATCACCAGGGGATCCACGCCCATCATCCACATCTTGTGCTTCATGTAGCGGCTCACCGTGGTGACGTGGCAGGCCTGCTGCAGCGTGGGCCATTGAATATTGTCGAAGCCGAAGGTGTTGTTCGCGTTCCAGAAAATCACGCAGCGGTCGCGCAGCCCCTGCCACTTCAAGTAATGGTGCAGCATGATCACGGTGCCGGTGGTGTGCCATTCCTCGGCGAGGATGGCGACCATTTTTCCGGAAGCCACGGCCGGCGCGATGATATTGTCGATGAGGTAGGGCGGCAGGCTTTTCTCGAAATCCCGAATCTTGTCGGCCTCGCCCTGGTACACGCCGCCCAGGTAGAAGGCGCTCAGCCATTGTCCCCAGCGGTGCAGTTTCCAGCGGCCCCCTTCCGCCTCTTCGTGCCCCGCCTTGCTGGGGTCGCCGACGAAGAAAAGGTGGGTCTCGAAGCCGGATTGCGCGAGCGCGCGCGACAACTCCGTCACCCGAACGCCGAGTCCGCCGGCCATTGAGTAGATGTCCGGCCCTTCGAGTGACAGCACCACAAAGACCGTGTTATCGGGTTGGAGCGACTGGAGCACAGGGGCAGCATATTGGGAGCCGCCTCAACCGGTTCCTGCCCTTTTGGGAGCCACATTCACGGGCTCCCGTTTTGGAGGACAACCCGCCAGAACCGCCTAACATGCGAGTTCATGACCGTCATACGCCGTACAATCGTTGTTGTTATAGCGATCCTTGCGTTTCATGTGAGTCCACTGCAGGCCGCGCCTGCCGCCAAGGGCAAGACGGGCGCTCCCGTACCGCCGCCGCGCAGTGTCATCCTCTTCATCGGGGACGGCATGGGCGAGCCGCAGCGCCACGCCGCGCGCCTCTTCAAGGCGATGAACCCGGACGACCGGGACGAGAAGGAGCCGATTGCCGTCGCCCGGCTTACCATGGACGGCCTCAAGGCCAGCGGCGTGATGGAGAATCACAGCGTGGACAACCTGGTCACCGATTCGGCCGCCTCGGCCACTGCAATGGCCACCGGGACGCGGGTGGTGAACCGCGCGTTGGCCTCGCTGCCGGACGGGCAGGCGTTGAAGACCATCCTCGAACGCGCCCGCGAGCAGGGACGGTCCACCGGGCTGGTGACCACGGTAACCGTCACCCACGCCACCCCGGCTGCGTTCGCGACGCACACCACGGATCGCAAGAAAGAGTACGACATCGCCCTGGACTACCTCAACGCCGGAGTGAGCGTGCTGCTCGGTGGCGGGCGGATGTACTTCTTGCCGCGCGGCACCGACGACGGCGAGCGCATCGACGGGCGGAACGTGGCGGCCGAGATGGAGGCGAAGGGATACGTCCTCGTCAAAGAGCGCGACGCCTTGCTGGCGAATAGCGCGGCGCCGAAGATCCTCGGCTTGTTCGACGCGGGCGGAATGGACTACGAGATTGACCGCGACCCCGCGAAGTCCCCGTCGCTCGCGGAGATGACGCGTGTGGCGCTGTGCTCGCTGTCCACCAATCCCAGGGGATTCTTCCTGATGGTCGAGGGCGGCCGCATCGACTGGGCCTGCCACGACAACGACCTCGCGGCCGCCCTCCACGACACGCTCGCCCTCGACGCCGCGGTTGCCGAGGCGCTGGTGTTCCAGAAGTCCCATCCCAACACGCTCATCCTGGTGACCAACGACCACGAGACAGGCGGCCTCACTTTCCCCGCCGGGTTCAACCTGGCGCCCCTGGTGGCGGTGCGCAACTCCATCGAGAAGGTGCTGCGCGGGTTCGACCGGGCCAAGATGGACCCGAACAACGTCGCCTTCGACGACGCGCTGAGCGAGCGGCTCAACCTGAAGCTCGACGTGCCGGGCAAGGAGAAAATCAAGCTGGCCGGGGGCGATTCAAAAAAGGTGCTGGCGGTGCTCACCGACATGCAGAATGCCCGCACCAGGGTGTCTTTCTCGACGCGCGCCCATACGGGCATCCCTTCCATCGTGTCCGCGCAGGGGCCCGGTCAGGAGACGTTTACCGGCTTTTACGACGTGACCGATCTGTGCGGGAAGATGATGAACGTTATGGGGCTGAAGTAGCCCGTCAGTCCGGCGGCGTGGCGCGCATCTTGTAGTAGGTGAGGATGCCGGCGGGCACCGCGGTCGCCACGTAGGCGGCGAGCAGCCACGGGCCGCTGCCCCAGAGGACGTAGCCCTCCAGCCCGAAGATGGCCGTCGTGGCGGCCAGCACCAGGATCCACGCGGCGGCGCTGCGGCGCGGGACACGCGACGCGAGGCACTGACCGGTCACGCCCTCCACCACGACGCGATAAGCGCGGCCGTTCACGGTGTAGGGAAACTCGTAGAGCGGCAGGCGCACCAGCTGCCCCTCGCCGACTTCGGCGCCGATCTCGTTGCGCGCGCGATCCAGGGATATCGACGGCGTCAGGATTTCTTCTCCCACGTCGGCCAGCACGACCATCGCCGAGAGGACGCCCGAGGGGAGCACCACCTGCCGCAGCTCGGGCAGCGGGGTCGGGGTCGCGGGCGTCAGATAGAGGCGCACCATCCCGCCGTCCGCGATGGCGAATCCCCAGTAGAGGTGATCGTAGGCGCGGCCGTCCCCCAGCTCGGCCACGCCGTCCACCCCGCCCTCGCGCCCGGCGTCGGACACGAAGCGCCGCGCCAGCGAGGCCGCCTCGGGGAGGTACACCTGCGGACGCAGGCGGGCATAAGGAACCAGGCCGTCCTCCGCGAGAAAGAGGACGGTGCCGCAGCTTCCGCAACGGGAATATCCCTTGTCGCCGGCGGCGACGGGCTTGCCGCACTGGCTGCAAGTCAGGCCGAGCATCGTCCGACCGTGTTCGCGATGTTTGCAGCCCGGCCTGCCGTCAAAGAGGACTTCTCCTGGCGGGGAGGTAACATCGCGGCTCGTCGCCGCGCGGCCCTCGCGGCACAAATTAAAGGAGATTATTCGGTGCGCCTGGTCTTAGCGTTCAAATTGTTCTTTCTCATCCTCTTCAAAAGGGACGTTGCCAACGCCATGCAGGCCGCCTACGAGCAGTTGCAGCGCGGCGAGCCGGTCGTCAAAGAGCCTGAGAAAAAGGAGCCCGCGCGCCAGAAGGCCGCACCCACCGAGGTTGAAGGCCTGGGGCCGGTGGCCGCGGTGCTGGCGCTGCTGCAGCGGGAGGCGCGCTTCATCGACTTCCTGATGGAGGACATCGAGCCGTTCTCCGACGCGCAGGTCGGCGCCGCCGCGCGGACGGTCCATCGCGGGGCCCGCAAGGCCTTGCAGGACTATGTCCAGATCACTCCGGTCCGCGACGAGAAGGAAGGCGCGCAGCTTACCGTCGAGCCCGGCTTTGACGCCGGCGCCATCCGCCTGACCGGCAACCTGACCGGCAACCCGCCCTTCCAGGGGACCCTGCGCCACCACGGCTGGCGCGTCGCGAAGGCCAACCTGCCCGCCCCGCCGCCCAACCAGGATGCCTCCATCGTGATGCCCGCTGAAGTGGAGATTTAGCGCTGTCGCAGGCTAAAGGGCGCTGGTGCGTCGGCATCGACCTCGGCACCACCAACTGCGCGCTTGCCTACGTCGAGCGTCGGCGCGGCGGCGGCGAGATCCACTCGGTGCCGGTCATGCAGCGCGTCTCGGAAAATCAGGTGGCCGAGCGGCGCACCCTGCCTTCGTTTCTGTACCTGCCCGGTGAGCACGAATTGCCGCCCGGCGCGTTGTCGCTTCCCTGGGCCGAGGATGTCGCGGCGCTGGTCGGGGATTATGCTCGGGCGCAGGGCGCGCGCGTCCCGACGCGGCTGGTTTCCTCCGCAAAATCCTGGCTGGTGCACCCGCGCGCCGATCGCACCGCGCCGATCTTGCCGTGGGATGCCGCGCCCGGCGTGCCGCGCGTGTCGCCCGTCGAGGCCTCCGCGCGCTACCTGCTGCACCTGCGCGAAGCGTGGAATTACGCGCATCCAAAGGACGAGCGCCTGCAGGATCAGGAAATTATTTTATGCGTGCCGGCCTCGTTCAATGAAATTGCCCGCGAATTGACCGTGCAGGCGGCCAGCCTGGCCGGGCTTGAGCACGTGACGCTGCTGGAGGAGCCGCAGGCCGCCTTTTATTCCTGGCTGGAGAAGCACGAGCACTGGCAGCAGGAATTGCGGGAAGTCAGCGGCGTGCTGGTCTGCGACATTGGCGGAGGCACCACCGACTTCACGCTGATCCGCGTGGAGTCGGGCGACGTGCCGGTGCTTAAACGGGTGGCTGTCGGCGAGCACTTGATGCTGGGCGGCGACAACATGGACCTCGCGCTGGCCCACGTGCTCGAGCAGGCCCTGGGCGCGCGCTTCGATCCTCGTTCCTGGGGAATCCTGGTGCACGAGTGCCGGGCCGCCAAGGAGCGCCTGCTGGCGGCCGACGGGCCGACCGAGTTTACCGTGGCCATTCCGGGAACCGGCAGTCGGCTGCTGGCCGGGATGACGTCAGCGCCGCTGCTTCGCGACGACGTGCACCAGATTATTCTGGACGGATTTTTTCCGCTCACCGAATTTGGAGAAAGTCCGCAGGCGGCGCGGCGTTCGGCCCTGGCCGAGTGGGGGCTGCCCTACGCCGCGGATCCGGCGGTGTCGCGTCACCTTTCCGCGTTCTTGCGCAATCAAGCGCAGGTGTCGGACGCAACGTCGATTCCAGACGCCATTTTGTTCAACGGCGCCGCGCTCGAGCCGACCGTCTTGCGCGAGCGGGTGCGCGATGTGCTGGGACGCTGGTCGGGGAAGACTCCCAGGGAACTGGCCAACCGCGATCTGGATCTGGCGGTGGCGCGCGGCGCGGCGTATTTTGGATGGGTTCGCGAGAGCGGCGGTCTGCGCATCGGCGGCGGCACGGCGCGCTCCTATTACGTGGGGGTGGCCGAGGCCGGCGCCGCCTGCCTCATTCCGCGCGGGTTGGAGGAAGGCCAGAGCGTGGAGATTCGCGAGCCGGAATTCCGCGTGGTGGTGGATCGGCCGGTGTCCTTTCCGCTGTACGCCTCCAGCGTGCGGCACGGGGATCAGCCCGGGGCCATGGTGGCCGTGAACGAGGCGGATTTCGAGACCCTGCCGCCGCTGGCGACCGTCCTCGGGACCCGGCGGCGGGATCCCATGCGGCGGGCGCGCGGGCCGGATTTCCGAAAATCCAACGACGACGAAGAAGTCGACGAGGAAGTCGACGAGACGCCGGCCGCCGAAATCCCCGTCCACCTCAAAGCGCGCGTGACCGAGATCGGCACGCTGGAGTTGTGGTGCCTGGGCCGCGACAGCAGCCAGAAATGGCGGCTCCAGTTTCAATTACGCGGGCAGGAGACGCCGCTGGGGACGGGCTCCACGCCGGCCGGGTTCTCCGCGGTGCCCACCGAGGATCCGCTTGCCGTGCGGGAATCCTGCGCGCTGGTGGCGCGCACGCTGCGCCGCAAGATTGGCAAGCTCGACGAGGCGGACGTCAAGCCGCGCGGTCTGATGTGGTCGCTCGAAGAGCGGCTGCGAGAAAAGCGCGACGACTGGTCGCTGGGATTTCTCCGAGAATTGTGGGAGTCGCTGGATCGGGTGAATGCGCGGCGCCGCAGCAGTCCCGACTATGAAGGGCCCTGGCTTAACATGTGCGGATTCGCGCTGCGGCCCGGTTTCGGATATCCCCTCGACGACTGGCGCGTGAACCGCACCTTCGAATTGTTTGGGCAGGGGCTGCAATTTCCCAAGAGCCAGCCCGGGCGTCTCGAATGGTGGGTATTGTGGCGCCGCCTGGCCGGCGGCCTGGACCGCCAGCGCCAGGCGGAGGTTTTCGCGGAGCTGGCGCCCTACCTGCTGCCGCGCTTGAAGCACGTGAAGACGCGGTTGGGCCCGCCGCAGACCAGCGCTGAGTGGAGCGAGGTCCACCGGCTGGTGGCCTCGCTGGAGCGCATCGACACGGTCGCCAAGATTCACATCGGGGAAAAGGCTTTGCACCGGCTCGAGCAGCGCCCGGCCAACCTGGAATTCTGGATGCTGGCCCGCCTTGGGGCGCGCATGCCGTTTGCGGCAAGCCCGCACCACTGCGTCCCGCCGGACGTCGCGGAGGGGTGGCTCAATAATCTGCTGCAGGTGCCCTGGAAGGACGTGCGTGCGGCCGGTCTTGCCATCTGTCAGGTGGGGCGTTTGACCGGCGACCGCTCGCGGGATGTTTCAGAGGACGCGCGCGAAAGAGCGGCGCTGCGGCTGGAGGCGGAGGGGATGGCCTCGCTGGCGCGCCCGCTTCGTGAAATCGTGGAATTGCAGGCCGACGAGCAGGCCGCCATGGTGGGCGAGTCGATACCAATTGGATTGCGTTTGGGAGGCACATGAAGGGTTTCGCGGAGCTGGCCAGAGTGGCGGAGGCGAATTTCACGGGAGACGTTGCGGCGGAGCGGGCAAAGGGGCGCAAGCTGGCCGAGGAATTTTCGGCGAGCGGCTTCGTGCGGGTAAGCCCCACCGAGGCGCTCGGTTGGAGCGACGTGGCCATCGCGTCGTTCTATCAGTCGGTCAAGGCCGTTTCCCCAGGCGCTTCGGATTACGCGTTCGTGAATATCCGCGCGTCGGCGCCGGAACCCGCAAAGGTCGGGCGTGTCACGGACGCGCTGAAGATCTTGCCGGTGTTGCGGGTGTCGGGAATTCATCTGGCGCCGTTTTTCGATTGCTGTCTGCAAAATCTATACGCGGTCGACAGCGTGCACGTGGTGAGCGATCAGGTGCTGGATCCCGCGCTGACCGCCGCCGGGATGAGCGGCGACGATCAGATGCGCCTGCTGGTCGACGGGATTCATCGCCTGGGCTGGAAAGTGGGCTTCGATCTGGAGCCGCACACCAGCAATTTTTCGCGCGTGGTGTTGCGCAATCCGACCTGTTTTCGATGGCTGCGTCTCAACGCGGCGCGCGATGGGATGTTTGACGGGGCCACGCAGGAAGAGATGCTGGAGACGGCGTGGCAGGCGCGGCTTGCCGACGAAGTGGCGGCCATCGTCGCGGAGGAATGCGCGCTGCGCGATCTTGACGCGCTCGAGGACACCTCGAAGGGCGTGGACGTCGTGCGGGCGTGCCACGCGGCGCTCATCACGCGCCTGATCGCGGAGGGCTACTGGACGCTGCCCAGCCACACGTGGGGCGGCGTCGGGCTGCCGGAATTCTCGCACTACAACGTCGCGGGCGGCTATCCGGAGTACACCTATTTAAACGCGGCGGGCGAGGATCACGGCGAGCACGCCTTCGGCATGCTGACCCCCTTCAAGCTATACGAGAACTTGCCGCTGAATGCGCCGCCCACGCTGGAGAATCCGCCCGAGCGCTGCGAGGAGGCCATCGCGCTCCTCAACGGGATTTTTCCTTCAGTGCGCGAGCGCTACGGATTTGACTTCGTGCGGCTCGATTACGTGGATCACGTGTTTGATTCGGTGCTGGAGGACGAGGACGGCGACCCCCTCGACGACGTGCCGGTTTCGGATCGCATGACGCCGCGCGTGCTGAAGGACCTGCTGGCCCGGGCGCGTCGCGAGGCTCCAGACGTGGGCGCGATGGCGGAGCGCATGGGCGCCGACGTCGGGCCGTATGGCAAAATTGGGTTTGATCTTTTGCTGGGCACGGATATGTTGACCTCGATGAACGCGGCGTACGTGAACTTCCTGCTGACGCTCCAGAGGGAATTGGACGAAGGCGACGGCCGCTGCTCGGTGCTGGCGGCGCTGGATTCCCACGATTCCGGCCACCCGCTGTTCTGGACGGTTCCCATGCCGAAAGTGGTGGGGGCAGACGGGATGGCGCTGCGCCATTTCATCGCCCGGTTTTCGACGTGCGGGCCCCACCGCCGTCCGAAGTACGAAGTGATGGGCAACCAGGACATGTCCACCGGCCTGTACGAGGCGAACAATCACCCGGTGAGCCTCGACTGGGTCGGCGACCGGGGATTCAACGAGCGCTACCACGCGCTGGAGGACGTGTACGATCGCCTCAAGCCGGAGCTCGATATCTCGCACGTGGGCCCGTCGCACACCGACCCCGACGGCTGGGTCTGCTGGTTCCTCGACCGCGAGGATTCCGACGAGCGGCTTTTGTGCGTGGCGGCCTGCGAGCCCGCGCCGCGGAGCGTCCGCGATTGGGTCGAGGAGCCGCCGCTGTTGGAGCCCATCTTGCGCTGCAATATTGACGTGACGTACGAAAAAACCATGGGCCGCGCCAGGGCGTTCGAGATCCCGCTGGAAGGCGGCGACGAAATCCCCGTCGCGCTGGACGGCCTGGTACTCACCCTTAAACAGCTCCAGCCGCGACAGTGCAGGCTGTTCCGGGTCGTGGCGGACAAGGGGGCGACCTGAGCCTGCCGTGTCTACGCCAGCTGGTCGAGAATTCCGCGGAGGTCCAATTTCACGCAGGTGAACATCGGCGTGTCGCGGAGCGTGAAATTGCTCGCCTCGGTGTAGCGCAGGCGGTGGACCAGGTCGACGAATTCCTGGGGGAAGTCGCTGTCGAAGGAAACCACGAACTCCTGGTCGTCGATGCCGTAGCTGTATGAGGTGTTGATGCGGACGCCCTTGAACGGCTCGGAGGCCATGATGTGCTCGTCCATCATCCCCTGGCGGGCGTGGGGCGTGAGATCGTACCATGCGCGCGTCTTGATGAAGGGATAGATGAAGAGAAACTTGCCCTCGCCCGGGAGCAGCTCGATGCCGTGGCCACTGCCCTGGACGCGGTTCACGTACTGGCTGCGCTTCTGCATGGACACGAAGTTGTAGGGCTGGGTGAGGTAGCCGCCCAGCACGGTGCGGTTGATGCGGCCCTGCACCTCGCCGAACTCGCGCACGTCGAAGGCGATGCGCCACAGCATGAAGTCCACGTCGCCGCGCACGCCGACCAGACTGTAGGTGCGCAGCAGGTTTCCGCGGGCCTCGCCCCATGACTCCACCGCCTGCATGAACTCGCGCTTGGCCGCCTCGCGGTCGCCTCGCTCCAGGCGTCGGAAGGCGGGGTCGAGCTTGAAGAACGCGTAGTTCAAGAACTGCCGCTTCACCCGATCGGGCTCGCGGGAGGTGACCTGCCCGCTCGGGTCGAGGTCCACCGTGCGCTTGCGCCGCGCTTCGGGAGGCGCCTCGGTCGTCGTCTGCTGCTCGCTCATCGTGCTGTCGCTCCTAAGTGTTTGGGGCCTGGGATTCTGTTTGGGGCCTGGGATTCTGGCCGGCCGCCCGCTCTCCTCCACCCGGGGAAGCCGCCGGGAATACAAGCGGATGGACGCCTACGATGGAGGTGTGCGGGGTGTCCGCTGGAGAAACCTCGGACGCAAAATCCGTAGCTTGGGAGCTGGTCTTGTGATGAGGCGGTTGGTTGGCTTTGCGGTCCTCGCGCTGATGGTCCTGGTGGGCCTGCACGCCTCCTGGGCGGACGGCGTCGAGTTCGGCCCCACCAACAAGCAGGAGAAGAAGGAGCACCACGACTTCGTCAACTCCAACGTGTGGGAGATCGTGGCTGAGCCAGACGCGCCGAAGCTGAAGGGCAAGCTCAAGCTGTCCTGTTTCTCCGACGACAAGGACGAGTTCCGCCTCGAGCTAAGCGGTCTGGAGCCGGGGAAAGTGTACACCGTGTGGCTCACTTCGTCGCTCAAGCCCACCGCGGAGCGCGCCGGCGCCGGCCCCAAACATGACTTCAAGGCCGGCGGAGGTGGCGGCGTCCTCTTCCAGGCTCCGCTGACCACCTGTCCGCTAACCGCCTTCAAGTGGGTCGAGCTTCGCGTCCACCCGGACGCAAACGCCACCCGCTTTGAAGACAGCGTCCGCGTCGGCAAGATCCGGCTGCTCGCGAACTGAACTGTGTCACACGCTGGAGTAAAGGTCGCGAAGCGGGCCGCTAAAACCCTGGAGGTGCCGGCCGTGCTGGCCCGTGTCTAACATGCAACGACTGATCGAGTGCGTACCCAACTTCAGTGAAGGGCGCGATCCCGCGGTTCTCGACGCGATCGCCGCCGCAATCCGCAAGGTGGAGGGGGTGCAGTTGCTCGACGTCGACCCGGGCGCGGACACCAACCGCACGGTGTTCACCTTTGTCGGCGAGCCCGACCCGGTGATCGAGGCCGCCTTCCAGGCCATCAAGACGGCCGCCGCCACCATCGACATGCGCAGGCACAGCGGCGCGCATCCGCGGATTGGCGCCACGGACGTGTGCCCGCTCATTCCCATCGAGGGCATTGAAGCCGGGGAAGCCGTGCGCTATGCGGAAGCCCTTGGCGAGCGCGTCGCCCGGGAGCTGCAAATCCCGGTGTATCTGTACGAATACGCGGCGCGCAGTGAGGTGCGGCGCAACCTCGCAAACATCCGCTCCGGCGAGTATGAGGGGCTGGCCAGGAAAATGGCGGATCCCGAATGGCAGCCGGATTTTTCGGCGCCCTACAACGCGCGTAGCGGCGCCACCGTCATCGGCGTGCGGGACTTTCTCATCGCCTACAACGTGAATCTGAACACAACCGACAAGCGGCTCGCGCACGACGTCGCGCTCAGCATCCGCGAAGCGGGCCGGGCAAAACGCGACGAGAACGGGGAAATCGTCCGCAATGCGGACGGCACCGCGGCAAAAGTGCCCGGCCTTCTGCCGCACGTGAAGGCGGTGGGCTGGTACATCGAGACCTACCGCCAGGCGCAGGTTTCCATCAACCTCACCAGTTACAAATCCACGCCGCCGCACGTGGTGTTCGACGTGGTTCGCGCGGAGGCGGAGAAGCGCGGATTGATCGTGACCGGCAGCGAGCTGGTCGGGCTGATTCCACTGGAAGCCATGAAGATGGCCGGCCGTCACTACTTGATGAAGCAGGGACGCAATCCCGGCGTGCCCGAGGAAATTCTCGTCGAAACGGCAATCCGCTCGCTTGGGCTCGATCAGCTCTCGGATTTTGACCCTCATCAGAAAATCATCGAATATCGCTTCCGCAAGCCGGGGCCGCTGGCTTCGATGTCCTTGCGGGAATTCGCCAACCTGCTGTCCACCGACGCGCCGGCGCCCGGCGGCGGGAGCACCGCGGCCCTCGGCGCCAGCCTCGCGGCATCGCTGGCCGCGATGGTCGCCAGCCTGACCGCCAACAGCCCCAGCCCGGCCACGCGGCGCGGGCTCACTGAAGCGTTCCACGAAATGAGCGCCGTGGCCGAGCGCGCGCAGGCCCTGAAGGACGCCGCGCTGCAGGCCATTGATCGGGACACCGATGCGTTCAACGAGATGATGAGCGCCATGCGGCTGAAAGTGAGCACCCCCGAGGAGCAGCGCATCAAGGACGCCGCCGTGGCCGCCGCCATTCGGGGCGCCATCGAGGTGCCGTTCAGCGTGCTGGAGGCCTCGAAGGAGATCGCCGTGCTGGCCCGCACCGTGGCGCTCAAGGGAATGAAGGCCTCGGCCAGCGACGGCGGCGTGGCCGGCGCGATGGCCCTGGCCGCGGCGCAGGGCGCCTACTACAACGTGTTGATCAATCTCAACGAGGTGACCGACCCGGTGTGGCGTGACGAAACGGCGGACCGCGCAAAGCGGGTGCTCGACGAGGTCCGCGCGATCGCGCACGAGATTGAAACCCTGATGGAGCAGTCGCTGGCGCCGACACCCGTAGCCGTAAACTAGGCCGGCGTCAAGGCTCCCAGCCACGCCTCGAAGTCGCGGCACGCTTCTTCGAAATTCGTGGTGTCAGTGATGGCTTCCCGGCCGTGAATGACACGGATGCGGGCGTCGAGAGCCACCGTTCCCACCGACACAGACCCGCCCCGCGCCGCCTGTTTTCGCGCGTCGGCCAGGGCCTCGTCCACCGTGCGGTTGCACTCGCCCACCAGTGCGTCGGCCGAGAGCCCACCGCCGGTCAGCGAGCGGAGCGTCTCCTCGAAGGTCGCCTCATTGCCGGGCGCCCAGTAATGCCGCGCAAGGTCAGGCCCGATGCGCGGATTGTCGGCCAGATATCCGTCGCGCGCCTCAAAAAAGGCCCGCGTCTGGTACACGGCCATCTCGGCCATGACGTAGCCGTGATAATAGGCGCTCGACTCAAACGCCAGCAAGTGCGGGACGGCCAGCACCGGACGCACGCCGGCTTCCAGTCCCTGGGTTTCGCGCTCGATGCGGCGGAAAGTTTCCAGCACCTTTTCTGGCGTGGGATCCTCCATCTCGTACAGCGCCCGTTCGGCCATGGGAATCGTGAGCAGCGAGCGCACGGTCCATCCCTTGAACGGCTGTTCCTGGCGAATTTCCTCTTCGATCAATTCCATGGGAATCGTCCGCCCCGCGGCGTCGTGCGCGTAGCGCAGGCGCCAGTCGGCGTCGCCGATGATGGAGTCGCAGAACATGGACTGGGTTTCCGCGTACGCGATGCTGGTGGGCGCGAATTCATTCGCGAAGCAGGGCGCCGGTGCCAGGATGTTGCTGAAGTGCGCCGCATGTCCGCCCTCGTGGAACAGCGTCTCCAGCGCGCGCATGCCGCTGCCGACCTGGCCGGGGATGGCGTTCGAGGTAAAGTTGATGCGCGCCGGCAGCCGCTTTCCCTCATCCACAAATCCGATGCCAGGGCCGTGCATGAACCCGTTCTCGTATTTTCCCACGCGGTCCAGGAGATCCAGCGTGAGGCGGGAGCCGCCGTAGCGAATGCCCAGCGCCTGAAACGACTTTCCCCAGCGGCGCAGTCCCGACGCGAAGGAAAAATACGGATCCAGCTGGCGGGTCAGGTCGCCGCTGCGCAGGTACAGAAAATTCCACGGCTGCAGCGCGCTTTCGCCGTGCTTCGCGGAAAATCTCCCCAGCTCGGCGCGGGCGCGCTCGGCGGTGCGGGCCATCAGGTCGTCGAGCCCGCGGAAGAGGTCGCGCTTGCGCATTCGCTCGACGACACTGGTGCGCCAGTCGTAGAAATCCTCGTAGCCCAGCAGGCGGCCGAGCTGGTTGCGCTTTTTCACCGTCTCCAGAAAGTCGGCGTCCAGCGCGAATTTCTCGATGGAGCGAAGCCCCTCATAGGCCGCCTTGCGGCGCGCCTCGTCGGCATCGGTGCGCATTATCAAGGCCAGCTTGTTGCTCGATGCGCGCTCCAGCTTTCCGCTGGCCGGGTCCACGAAACCCAGCTCCAGGGCGGCGCGCTTGCGCTGCATCTCCTGGTCGAGGCCCACAATCTCCTCGGAGAGCGCGCGCGCCTCTGGCTGCTCCACGACGTGGGCCGACAGCGTGGCGATCCAGCCCCGCAGGATGCGGCGCTCGGTGTCGCTGCCCTCCCCGGACGCCTCCAGCCCGCGCAGCTTGCGAAGCCGCTCGGGGTCTTGCAGGAAGCGGTTCATCGCGATCTCCGCGTTGCCCAGGTCGCGCTGCGCTTTGTCGGGATCGTCGGAAAGACCCATGCGGGCAATCCAGAACAGGTCTTCCTTCCGCTCGTGGAGCGCCAGGAACGTTTCTTTCAGGGTGATGAGCTCATTGTTGACAGACATGGCCGAGGCTTCGCAAGCGGCGGAAGGGGTCCCTGCCCGTCACACTATCAACCTGAAGTAAGGGCGACCCCCGCCCGGCGGTAAATCTCCGGGAGGTGGCGCAGGTACCAGGACGGATCCGTCAATTCGCGCAAATCCGCCGCGGACAGGCGCGCGCAAAATCGCTCGTCCTCCAGCAGGCGCTCGGCGAGGGTGCCGCCTTCGTCCCACACCTTGCGGGCGGCGGACTGCACCACGTCGTACGCCTCCGGGCGGGGCAGCCCTCGATCGATGAGCGCGAGCAGAATGCGCTGGGAATACAACAGGCCGCCGGTCTCGTCCAGGTTGCGGCGCATGCGCTTCGGAAGAATCACCAGCCCTTTGAGGAGCCGCTCGAGCCGCGCCATCATATAGTCGAGCAGAATACATGAGTCCGGGAGGATTACCCGCTCCACGGACGAGTGGGAAATGTCGCGCTCATGCCACAACGCCATGTTTTCCATGGCGGCCAGCGAATTGGAGCGCACCACCCGGGCCAGGCCGCACAGGTTTTCAAAGCCCACCGGATTGCGCTTGTGCGGCATGCTCGAGGAGCCCTTCTGGCCGCTCGCGAACGGCTCTTGCGCCTCGAGAACCTCGGTGCGCTGCAGGTGCCGGCATTCCAGGGAAATCTTTTCCACGGTGCCGGCGATAAGCGCCAGCGTGGTGGCAAAGTGCGCGTGGCGGTCGCGCTGCAACACCTGGGAGGAAACCGGGGCCGCCTGCAGTCCGAGCGCTTCGCACACGTGCTCCTGCACGCTCGGGGGGATGGTGGCATGGGTGCCCACCGCGCCGGAAACCTTTCCCACGCGGACTGATTCGATGGCTTGCTCGAGCCGCGCCCGCTGGCGCTTCCATTCTTCGTGCCAGAGCAATATTTTCAGGCCCATGGTGATCGGCTCGGCGTGCACGCCGTGCGTGCGGCCGGCCATCAGCGTTTCAGCATGCTCCACCGCGCGCGCCGCGGTAAGCGCGATCAGGCTGTCGACTCCGCGCAGCAGCAGCCGGCCGGATTCCACCATCAGCAGGGAAAGCGCGGTGTCCACCACGTCGGATGAGGTGACGCCGAAATGCACCCAGCGGGCGTCGTCCTCGGAGATGGATTCCTGCACGCTGCCCAGAAATGCCACCACGTCATGGTGCGTCTGCTGCTCCAAAACGTCGATCCGCTCGACGGAAAACCTGGCGTTTTCGCGAATGCGCCGCGCCACGGCGGTGTCAACCACGCCTTCGCGGGCCCAGGCGTCGGTAATCGCCAGCTCCACGTCGAGCCATTTCTGGAAGCGGTTTTGCGGGCTCCACACCGCCGCCATTTCCGCACGGGAGTATCGGTCGATCATCTTAAATCCTCCAAGAAAAAAAGCCGGGAAACAACCCGGCTTCAGGCGCTTCGAACGGCGGCTATCCTTCGAATTCCAGCGTGCAGATCGCGGTGGGACGCTTGATGCGCAGCACCAGCGCCTCGTACACCCGGAAGGGATAATCCATGTCGCGCGGCCCGAGATAGGCCAGGTTGAGGTCTTCGGTGACCGCGATGTCGAAGTTCTCGTCGCCGGTGGACACCAGCACGGCCTGGTTGGGGCGCAGCACCGAGGTCTGGTAGACAGCGTCGTTGCACAGCTTGGTGATCTGGTCGAGCTCCAGGACGGCGCCCGGTTCTTTCACCTTCAACAGGCTGGCATAGAGCTGGGGGGACAGAACAAGAGCGAACGGCCGGTGGTGGTTGTCTTCCAGCAGCTTTTCGGTGGCGCGCTGCACGTCGTCGAATGCGTTGCCGAAGGTCGCCCAATCCTTCGCCTTGATGCTGTTGCGCCCGCGGCAGTTCATGATGCCTTCGATGTCCCAGCGGGGCTCGCCGTTGAAGATGAGGTCGTCTTCCTTGTCGGCCACGAAGTGCGCGGCGCGGATGGCGCGGCTGGCGTCCAGGGGAGAACTGAGCTTCTTGCTCAGCTCGACGTCGCGCCAGTGCAGAATGAAATCCTTGTAGATAATTGGGACGCGGACGTATTTCTCTTCCTTGGGGCCGATGGGGCTGGGATCCACCCGTCCCACCAGGTCGATCTCGGCCAGCTCGTCGGGGCCGTAGGTTTCGAAGGAAACGCTTTCCAGCCCGGCGCCCAGCGGGCCGTACACCGAGATGAAGCGGCGCGCCACCAGCGTGCGGCGGGCCTCCTCCACGACGGCGCGATTGAGACGCGCCCACTGCTGGTCGGCGAGGGGAAACTCGCGATTTTTCTGATAGTCCTGCATGGCGCCTCCTTGATGTCGTCCGAACTCGGGGGGGCCCATTTTGGACAGGCAGTGAACTACTCCTGCCAGAGCAAGCCGACCAGGGTAACGCACACCCCTTCGAGGACGGCCGACAGGTGTGCGGCAATGCCCGGCAGAAAGCTCCCGGCCGCGCAGGCTGAAGCGAGACCTCCCGCGATCCCTAACGTCCCCCCCACGGCAAACTGCGCGGCCCAGTACACCAGGCAGGCAAACAGGGCTGCTCGGGCGCCAAAACGGGCGTGCTCGATCACCCCGATCCGAGCAACTTTTCGATCTTGCCGAGCAGGCGCACGAAGTCGATGGGCTTGGTGTCGTAGTCGTCGCAGCCCGCGTCGAGCGCGCGCCGCAGGTCGCTCGGGGTCGCGTGCGCGGTGAGCGCGATGATTGGAATGGCCCGCGTGGCGTCGTCCCCCTTGAGGCGGCGGGTGACCTCCCAGCCGTCGAGGAGTGGCAGGCTCATGTCCATGAGGATGAGGTCGGGGCCGTCGAGCGGAACCCGCCTCAGGGCGTCCTCACCGTCGACCGCCATGGTGACCTCGTAGCCGCGCCGGATCAACCGGCGCGACAGTGCGTCTCGGTTCATTTCATTGTCTTCAACCAGGAGAATGCGGCTCACTCCCACTCCGGTTGGTACGCGGAAGCCTCCCCCTCCCGCACTCCCTGCCTGCCATCCTCGAAAGGGGATCCGGTCAGGGCGCAAAAAACGTGACCAGAATCCTTGTAGTTGACGACGAGCCGGACGTAGAGCTGATCATTCGGCAGAAGTTCCGCCGGCAGATCCGAGAAAAGCAGTGGCAGTTCGACTTTGCGCGCAACGGAGTGGAAGCGCTCGAGGCCATGAGGCGCACGCCGGATATTGACGTGATACTCACCGACATCAACATGACGGAGATGGACGGGCTCACGCTTCTCAAGGAATTGCGCGAGCAGTACCGGGATCTGTCTTCGGTGGTGATTTCCGCGTACGGTGACATGCCCAACATCCGGCGCGCCATGAACGAGGGCGCCACCGATTTCCTCACCAAGCCCATCGACATGGCGGATCTGGAGAATACCATCTCCAAGAGCATCGAAGTGGTCAGCCAGCTTAAGGACGCGCGGCGCAGCCACCAGGAGAAGCTGGAAGCGGAGGCCGCAAACCGTGCCAAGAGCCGTTTTCTGGCGGATATGAGCCACGAGCTGCGCACCCCGCTGAACGCCATCATTCTATACAGCGAGCTGATTATGGAGGAGGCGCGGGACGTTGGCGCGCTGGACTTCGTGCCGGACCTTCGAAAAATCCACCTCGCCGCAAAACACCTGCTTACCCTGATCAACGACATACTCGACTTCTCCAAGATTGAAGCCGGAAAAATGATGCTCTCGCTGGAGACCTTCCCGGCCTTCGAAGTGATTCACGACGTGGCCATGCTGCTGCACGAGGCGTTCACGCGGGGAGGAAACGAGGTGGTTCTGGACGTGCCGTCAGATCTCGGCGAAGTGTACGCGGATGCCACCCGGGTGCGGCAGTGCCTGTTCAACATCCTGAACAATGCCTGCAAGTTTACCCAGAACGGGAAGATTACGCTGCGCGCCCGCCGGGTCGTGGTGGAGGGCCGCGAGATGCTCGAGCTGGGGGTGACCGACACCGGCATCGGCATGAGCGCCGAACAGGCCTCGCGGTTGTTTCAGCCGTTCACTCAGGCGGAGCCCTCCACCAGCAAGAAATATGGCGGAACCGGGCTGGGCCTCACCATCACGCGCCATTTCTGCGAGATGATGGGAGGCGGGGTGAGCGTGGCCAGCGAGGAAGGAAAGGGCTCGACGTTCACCCTGCACATTCCCGTCCTGGTGGTCGAGCACGAGCTTTCCACGGCCGTTGTCGGTTGAGACGCATCGCGTGGCCGCCGCCACGCGAGTCACCGGACGCCTGTTTTTTAAAGACGAGCTTTACGACGGCGAGCCGCTGCCGCTGCACGACGTCACCGTGCAGTTCTGGGTGGGGCACCTGCTGTTTCGGCACGTGCTGGGCGAGGACGTCACCGCGGCGGACGGCGCCTTCGCGATCCTCCTCGAGCGCGATCACCACGACCTGACGGTGGAGATGCGCGTGGTCACCTGGGAGCCCGCCTCTCCAGAGAATCGTGCGGTCACCGCGTGGAGCGGCGAGGTGACGATTCCCAGAAACGAGGAGGAAGTCGATTTCGGGTCCTTCTATGTGCCCTTCTGGCCCTATCGCGACGATTTTCCGCTGCCGCGGGCCGCAAAGATCGACGGGAAGATGCCCCAGGAGCACACCTGGGGGCTGAGCACGCGGCAACTCGCGGTGGAAGCGAAAGTCGGATTCGCCGGGTTGACGCACCTCGCCGAAACCGGCGTGAGGCTCGACGAAGGCGACCTGGACACGATTCAGGAAGCCTTTCCACCCAACGCGACGCTGCGGGCCGGGCACGCGCTCTCGCGCTCCGACGCATGGCTGGGAGAGCGGGTTCTCAACGGCCACAATCCGTGCCTGCTGGCCCGCGATCGGGACAACCCGGAGCAATTCCGCTGCAAGATTGAGTGGGGGGATATCCCGTGCGACAGCGAGCACGACCTGTCCGACGTGGACGCCTCGTTTGAGGTGCGTGCTGGAAAATTGCTGCCGGTCCGCATAGGCCTGCGCATTCGACGGGCCGGCGAAGATGGCTGGAGCCAGGATCGTTCGCCGCGCCAGTTCACGCCGAGCAGACCGCAGTGGGAGCAGGCCAGGCGGGTGTTCCGAACCCAGTACCTGCTGGCCGGCGAGCTGGACGCGCACCTGCTCAAGGCGCACATGCGCGTGGAGCAATATTGTGTCGCGATTCACCGTCATCTGCGACAGAACCCGGTGGCGAAGATCCTCCTGCCGCATCTCGCGGAAGTCGTTCCCACCAACTTCGGCGGCGACACCGTTGCGTGGGGCGACATGGCCATCATCTGCATGGGAACCGCGATGAAATCGGAGTTCGTGCGGCAGCGCATGGTGCGTCTCTCTTCCGCGATGGACTGGAAGGAATGGCATCCCCGAAAGCCGATCTGCTCAGACCATTTATTCGCCCGAACCGCCAATCTGTACTGGGAGGTTCTTGACGAGTACGTCAGCCGGTTCATGCGCGAAAACGAGGCGGAAATTCGCCGCTGGTGGCATGAGATACGGTTTCTCTCGCGGGACCTGGTGGCCAACAGCCTGCCCTACGTGCCGATTCCCGATGATCCGGACCTCGTATGGGACGATCTCGGCGAGCTGGACGGCTCCTCGCTGCCGCGCGAAAAGTATGATCTTGCCGTGCGCGCGGTCCGTCCGATCACCCTCCGCGAGGAAGATCCGGCCGCGGAGGACTTGAAGTGGCTCAAAGACTTCTGCCGCTTTGTGATCTATCACGCGACGTTTTACCACGGCTGGGTGCACGACCGACAATGGGCGGACGGCGGCGAGATCCGCTATGCCGTGCTGGCGCTGCGCGACGGCAGCCTGGGCGAGGAAAACGATCTGCGCACCGTGCCCACGCGCTTCGAGGCCACCTACGGCCTGGTGACGCTGGCCGTAGGACTGGAGACTCGCTATGGCTACGTCATGCGGGATGAGGAGCAGGACGTGCCGCCCCTGTTCAAGGAGATTCTCGAAAAGAATCGCACGCGCTTCACGCGACTGGGCTATCTCCTCGATGACGCGCTGCGCTCGCGGGTGAATATTTGATGCTCTCGCTGCCGCAATACGATTCGGATGACGGACGCGCCGCCGCCTTGATGGAGGTGCGCGAGGCGTATCAATTCGAAGAGCGCCCGCTGGCCGGACCGCCGGGAATTCGTGAGACGCCCGATGAGGAGGACCTCACGTTCCGACAAAAATACAAGATGCTGGGGGATCTGAGCGGGACGCTCGTGGAACTGGGTCTCGCCGGCCTGGAGAACCTGATCCATCCCGGCGCGATGGGCACCATGCGCCAGTTTGAGGCGCTCTACCCGGGGCGCGAGCAGCCGCGGGTCGTCCAACGATGGCATCGCGACGACGAATTTGGCGCCCAGCGTCTGGTGGGGACCAATCCGCTGCTGCTGCGCCGTTGCAACGGAAGGGATGAGCTTCCCAAGGATTTCGCCGTTCCGGACGAGGTGGTTGCCGAGATTGCCGCCGCGCCGCTCGACGTTCTGGCCCGCGAGTCGCGGCTCTACAGCCTCGATTTCGAGATTTTCGAAGGGATCACGCCCAAGCCCGGTTGCTATCTCGCCGCGCCGTTGTGCTTGTTTTTCGTGGACCGCCAGCGGCGCCTGATGCCGCTGGCGGTGCAGCTCGAGCCGCGCGATCCGGTGGGGCCAGTATTCACGCCGCTCGATGCGCCCACCCTGTGGCTTCTGGTGAAGATGTGGGTGCAGAGCGCGGACGCGATGTACCAGGAGGTGGTCTCGCACCTGCTGCCCACCCATCTCGCCTGCGAGACCGTGTGGATCGCCGCCCGTCGCGCGCTCTCCCCCCGTCACCCGCTGCACGAGCTGCTGTCGCCCCATTATCGGTCCACCATCGCCATCAACCATCACGCGCGCCGGGAATTGCTGGCCCCCGGGGGGCCTCTTCACGAGTGCTTTGGGACCGGTCTCGACGGCGCGCTCGAGCTGATGCGGCGGGGGCACGCGAAGTGGCGCTACTTTGCCGGGGATCCGCTCAGCGACTTTGCGGCGCGCGGGGTGGGCGACCCGGAAACGCTGCCGGGATTTTATTACCGCGACGACACCCTCAAGGTCTGGCGCGCCACGCAAAAGTTTATCAGCGGAGTGCTCGATCAATTCTACCACTCTGACGCCGACGTCGCGGGAGACACCGAAGTGCAGGCGTGGATCGCGGAGATGGTGGCTGTCGGACTCCTCGGCTTTCCACTGGACGTGCGGGGCCGCCTGGCCACCCGGACCGCGCTGCTGGAGGTGTTGACCCGGGCGATTTTCACGGCCAGCGCCGAGCACGCGTCCATTAACAACGGGCAGTTTCAGTATTTCGGATACATTCCGGACGCTTCGGGCGTCATGCGGCGCCCGCCGCCGCGCTCGAAGGATCTGCGCCTCACCGAGGCCGACCTGGTGGAGACCCTGCCGGATCTGGTCACCTGCTGCGTGCAGATTTCCATCGTTCACATGCTGAGCACGCCGCCAAGCCATCGGCTGGGAGAATATCCCGACAGTTTCTTCGCGTCGGTCCCGGGCGTGCGTCCTCACCTGGATCTGCTGCGCTCCAGCCTGGCTGCCATCTCGTCGCAGATCCGCCGCCGCAACCTGGTCGTGGAAGCGCCGTACCCGTTTCTGGATCCGCGGCTGGTGGGGCAGTCGGTGGAAATCTAGAGGGTCCCTGGCGGCGTGTGCCGAATTCCAGGAACGTGGATTGCGGGGTACGTATCTGCATACTCGGCGCGGGGGCCGCCGGTCTCAGCGCCGCGTGGTATTTTCGGGAACGGGGCTTTCGCCAGGTCCAGGTGCTCGAGCGCGCCGATCAGGTTGGCGGTAAGTGCCTCTCGCTGCGGCGTGACGGCCGTGTCTTTGAAATGGGCGGCATCGAGGTCTTTCCCAGTTACCAGCACGTGCGCGCGTTCATGAAGCGGTACGGTATGGAGGCGGAATTCTCGCCGCCTTACCAACTCATCAACCCCGACAACGGCGCCCGCGCCCCCATCAGCCACATACACAACGGGCTTCCCCTGACGGCCCGAGTGGTCTTTTTCGCCGACATCGCGCGCTACTTTCTGATCCGCCGCCGATACGCCCGCTTCGTGGACGATCCGGAAGGCGTGCAGCCAGATCCGGAAGGCGATCTGGCGATGCCGTTCGAGGCATTTCTGCGACACCACGGCCTGCAGTCGTTAGCCCGGCTTTTCCACGTGCCGGTCACCAATTACGGCTATGGATTCCTCGATGAGATCCCGGCCGCGTACGCGCTCAAGTATATGCGGCCGGGGATGCTGGATGCGTTCATCGCGTACGGCCTGGGGCGGCGGCAGGCCATCGGCTGGCTGCCTCGGGTCGGATACCAGGGCCTGATGAGCGCCCTGGCCGCCGATCTGGGTGACTGCGTGCGGACCGGCGTGCGCGATATCGCGGTCACGAGGGATGAGCGGATCCTCGTGCGGATTGGAGATCATCCTCCGGAAACCTACGACCTGCTCATCGTGGCAAGCCCGGACGCCGCGACCTGCCTGGATCTCACCGAGGAGGAGGCGGGCGTCCTGCGGCGGGTCACCCACCGGAACTACGCGACGGTGTTGCTGGAGGCGGATGGAATCCCGCCGGGCGGCTACGGCTTCAACCTCGGAGAAGGGGGCGCCGTGGTCGCGCCCCGCGACCGGGGCCCGCTCCAGATGCTGCGCCCCTGGGAGGATCGGCCGCACGTGATCTGCTACGCCTACGCGCGTGATGCCGCCGTTGGACTGGAGGATCTGGTGGAGCGCTGCCGGGAGACCGTGGAACGGATCGGCGGCCAGGTGCGTGAAGTGCTGGACGCGCGGGCCTGGAGCTACTTCCCCCACCTGGATTGCGCGGCGCTCCGCGAGGGACAGTCGGACCGCCTGCGCGCCTTGCAGCGGAGCCATCCGCGCACGCGCTGGGCAGGCTCGCTCTTCTCATTCGAGATCGTGGAGGATGCCATGGCGCAGGCGGCGCACCTTGTCGACACCGTCCTCGCGGAGGAGGCGCCGGCGGCGCGTTCGAACTGACTCGCCAAAGGGGGTGCCTGGGCGTGAACCTGCCGGGATATCGCGTGGTGGCGGTGTGCGAGGCGCACGGCGACACCCTGATGTACAACGCGGTGCGCGAAAGCGATGGGCGTGCCGTGCTATTAAAGACGCCGCGCCAGGAGCTCCCCTCCCGCCGGCAGCTCGCCCCGCTGCGCCACGAGTACGAGGTGACGCGGGCGCTGGACGTGCCCGGGGTGATCCGCGCGTGCGATTTCGTCGAGCACGACAGTCGGGCCACCCTGGTGCTGGACGGCGCCGGCGGAGAGTCTCTCAAGTCGGTGCTGGAAGCCGCGCGGCCCGACCTGGACGTGGTGCTGGAAGTGGCCGGCGCGCTGGCCCGCACGCTGGGAGCGCTGCACGAGCGCCAGATCATTCACAAGGACATCCGTCCCCACAACATCCTTCTGGATCGCGACACGTGCGAAGTCTGTCTCACCGATTTCGGCCTCTGCTCGCGCCTTTCTCAGGAGGAGCAGGAGGTCCGTAACCCGGAAGCGCTGCACGGCACGCTCGAGTATATGTCCCCGGAACAGACCGGGCGAATGAACCGCGTGGTGGATTATCGCTCGGATTATTACTCCCTGGGCGTGACGCTGTACGAGATGCTGACCGGGTCGGTGCCCTTCGCAGTCAGCGATCCGATGGAGCTGGTGCACTGCCACCTTGCGCGGATGCCCGTTCCCCCCCACGAGCGGAGGCCGGAGGTGCCGCCCGCGCTGTCGCGCATCGTGATGAAGCTGCTGGCGAAAACGGCGGAGGACCGCTACCAGAGCGCGCGCGGATTGCAGCGCGACCTGGAGGAAATTCGAACGCGGCTGGCCCAGGGAAGGCTCGAAGACTTCGAGCCGGGCCGCCACGACGTGTCGCCAATTTTTCAGGTGCCGCAGAAACTTTACGGGCGCGAGGCCGAGGTGAGGCTTCTCATGGAAGCCTTCGATCGGGTCGGCGATGGCGCCATGGAAACAATCATGGTTTCCGGTTATTCCGGCATCGGAAAATCCGCCCTGGTGCACGAAGTGCACAAGCCCATCGTGCAAAGACGCGGCTATTTCGTGTCCGGCAAGTTCGATCAATTCGAGCGGAGCGTTCCCTACAGCGCCCTGATTGGAGCCGCCACCGATCTGGTGCGGCAGCTGTTGACCGAGAGCGCCGAGCGGGTGGCCGACTGGAAAGAACACCTGCTGGAGACGCTGGGCCCGAACGGCCGCGTGATCTCCGACGTGATTTTCGAGGTCGAGTGGATTATCGGCGAGCAGCCGCCGGTGCCGGAGCTTGCGCCCAGCGAGGCGCAAAACCGTTTCAGCCTGGTCTTTCGCCGTTTCATGCACGTCTTCGCGCGCCCGGAGCATCCGCTGGCCCTTTTCCTGGACGACCTTCAGTGGGCGGATTCCGCAACGCTGAAATTGTTGCGCGTGCTCCTCACCGACTCAGACGCGCAGCATTTTTTCCTGATGGGCGCGTACCGCGACAACGAGGTGAGCGGCGCGCACCCCCTGATGCATTTGCTCGAGGATCTGAAGGCGGCCGGCGCCACGGTTCGGGAAATTCGCCTGGGTCCGCTGGACGCCGAGCATCTCCTCGACCTGGTGAGCGATGCGCTGCACCGTCCGCGCGAGGAAGCGCGCAGGCTTTCCGAGATCTTGCTGAACCGCACCGGTGGAAATCCATTTTTTGCCAGCCAGATGCTGCGCACCATGCATCGCGACGGCCTTCTCACCCTCGATGCGGAGCGCGGCGCCTGGCAGTACGACGGCGCGCGCATCGAGCAGATGGGCTACACCGACAACGTCGTGGACCAGCTCACCCGCGAGGTCCGCAAGATGGACGAGCAGACGCGTGACGTGCTTTCCTACGCGGCCTGCGTGGGCAGCGAGTTCGAGCTGGACACGCTGGCGCTGGCGGCCGGCCGATCGCGCGCGGAGACCGCGGCGGCGTTGTGGCCGGCCGTCCGCGAGGGCATTATCTTGCCGCTCTCGGACGACTATCGGTACCTGGAGCACGACGAAAACATCAGCGTTTCCTATCGGTTCTTGCACGACCGCGTGCAGCAGGCCGTGGATTCGATGCTGTCCCCGGAGCGCAAGACCGAGATGCACCTGACGGTGGGGCGGCTGCTCCTCCAGGGCACGCCGGCGGACGACCTCGACGAACATCTTTTCGATATCTTGAGCCATCTCAACCAGGCCGTCGACCTCGTGACGGAGCCGGGAGAGCGGCGCCGCATCGCCGAGCTGGACCTGCTTGCCGGCCGCCGCGCAAAAGCGTCCGCGGCCAACGAGGCGGCGCGCGCGCACCTGCAAATTGGCGTGCGGCTGGTCAAGGGCGATGCCTGGACTACCGATTATCCGCTCGCGTTCGCGATGCACAAGGAGCTGGCGGAAGCCGAGCACCTGTGCGGCAGCGACGAGGCGGCCGACAAGCTGTTTGCCCTGCTCCGCGAGCGGGCCCGCACCCGCCTGGATTTTGCCGACGTGTGCCACATCCAGATCACCGCGTACGTCACGCTCAATCGCGGCACCGAAGCCATCCGGATCGGGCTGGAAGCGCTCCGCCGCTTCGGCGTCAACCTGCCGGAAAAGCCTGGCCAGCTCGCCATCATGCGCGAGCTGATCAAGACGAAAGTGAATCTCGGCTGGCGCAGCCCGTACGCGCTGGTGAACGCGCCCCTCATGAAGGATCCCGACCAGCAGGCGGTGAGCGCGCTGCTCAACAACATCCTGGCGCCCTGTTATCAATTCGGCAACCCGGAATTGATGACCCTGGCGGTGCTGCGCATGGTCAACGTGGCGCTCAAGCACGGCAACGCGGAGCCCACTACGTTTGCCTACGTGGTGTACGGCTTCGTGCTGGCCGGCGCCCTCCAGCAGTATAAACAGGGGTATGAATTCGGCGACGTGGGCCTCAAGCTCATCGAGAAAATGAATTGCCCGGCCCAGATTCCGCGCGCCTATCACACCTTTTCGGCGTTCAACAATCCCTGGATGAAGCCGTATCAGACCTCGCACCGCTACGCGCGCGAAGCCTTCGAGCACGGGGTGAATTTTGGGGACATCATGTACGCCGGCTGGTCCGCCTGGGATCAGATGGGATATGCGCTCACCGGCTTCGACTCGATCGATCTGGTGGATTCACTTTACGATCAATATGAGTCGTTCTTGACCTGGACCAACGACAAAGTCGTATCGAACCTCACGCTCCTTGCCCGCCAGGTGGGGCGCGCGCTGCAGGGGCGCACCAGAAAGCTCGACGACCTGGACGGTGACGGCGTGGACTCGCAGGAGTCGCTGCGCGCGATGGAGGAAACCGGGCTGAAGATCGGGCCCTGCTGGTACTACACCGCGCGCGCCAAACTGTGCTACCTGTTCGGGGACGACGCCGGCGCCCTGCGCTGGAACCAGGAGGTGGAGCGCAGCAAGGACGGCCTTTTCGCAACCGCCTACCTCGCCTACCACGAATTTTTCATGGCGCTGGTCATGGCGCGGCTCTACCCGACGGCCGGGCCGTTGGAGCAATCGCCTTATTTCACCAAGATGCGCGCCGCGCGCAAGAATCTCAAGAATTGGGCCGCGAATTGCCCGGAGAATTTCCTGGCCATGCACCACCTGGTGGCCGGTGAGATCGGGCGGGTGGTGAAGGACGAATATGAGGCGTTGCGCCGCTACGATCTCGCGCAAGCGGCGGCGCGCGAGTCCGGCAACGTGATGGTGGAGGCGCTGGCCAATGAGCTGGCCGGGCGTTTCCACGCCGAGCGGAGCCGCGCCGTGGTGGCACGCGGATACCTCACGGTGGCCCGTCTTCAGTACGCGCGCTGGGGAGCGACGGGGAAGGTCGCGCTGCTGGAGAATGAGTTTCCGGACCTTCTTGCGGGCGACGCGCCGGCCCAGTCGGAGTCGGGCGGGCTTGACCTGCACACGGTCATCAAGGCGTCCCAGGCCATTTCCGGAGAAATTACCCGGCGCGGGCTGCTGCGCAAGCTCCTGCGTTTCCTCATGGAAAATGCCGGCGCGCAGAAAGTGCGCTTGCTGGTCAGCCGCGACGGAGCGCTGGAGCTTGCCGCGCTCGGATCCCTCGAGCACGAAGAGATTCCCCAGCATGGAATCGCGCTGCATGAGGCGGATGTTCCGCAGGCGATCGTGCACTACGTGGAACACACGCGTCAGGATCTGGTACTCGAGGACGCCACGGCTGACGAGCTTTTCCGCTCGGACGAGTATGTGGCGCGGGAGAAGCCGCGCTCCGTGCTGTGCGTGCCGCTGCTCAACCAGTCGCAACTTGCCGGAATTGTGTATCTGGAGAATCACCTTGCCGCTGGCGCGTTCACCCCGCGGCGCCTGGAGCTGGTGCGGCTGCTCTCCTCCCAGGCTGCGATCTCGCTGGAGTCGGCCGGGCTCTACGATCGGCTCGAGGAGCACAGCCACACACTGGAGCACAAGGTGGAAGAGCGCACCTTCGAATTGAGCGAGCAAAACCGCCGGCTGGTGGAATTGCAGGACCGCATGGTGACCCAGCAAAAGCTGGCCTATCTGGGCACTCTGACCGCCGGCATCGCGCACGAGATCCGAAATCCGCTGAATTTTGTAAACAATTTTGCCGAATTGTCGGTCGATCTGGTGAAAGAATTGCGCGAGGCAGGTGGCTCTGATCCGGAGACGCTGGACCTGCTCAAGCAAAACGTGGACAAAATCTACGCGCACGGCCAGCGCGCCGAGCGCATCGTGCGCAGCATGCTGGAGCACTCCCGCGCCGGCGAAGGAACCCGCGCCCCGGCCCAGGTGAACGCCATCGTGTCCGACGTGGTGCAGTTTGCCTACCACGGCACCGGCAGCGAGGACGTGAAGCTGGATCTGCGGCTGGCGCCGGATCTGCCGGACGTGGTGGTGAGCGCAAGCGACATTTCCCGCGTGGTGTTGAACGTGGTGAATAACGCGCTCTACGCCGTCTCGGAAAAAGCCGCGAAGGCGCCGGGCTTCGTCCCCGGGGTTCGCGTGGAAACCGTCCGCCACGACGGCGAGGTGCAGATTTGCGTGCACGACAACGGCACGGGAATTGCGACCGAGCATCGTGACCAGGTTTTTAATCCGTTTTTCACGACCAAGCCTTCCGGCAGCGGCACCGGGCTCGGGTTGTCCATCAGTTACGACATCGTGGTCCGCAGCCACCAGGGCTCGCTCACGGTGGACAGCACGCCCGGCGAGTTCACCGAGTTCCGCATTGGATTGCCGGTGGGCGCCGAAGCGTAAGCGCGCGGTCCGCACCCGGTGCCGTCATTTCCCTTCCAGCCACCGCTCACCTGTCAAGAGCTCCCGCACGGCTTCCCGAAACGCCCCCGCCTCGTCCCGAGCTTCCTCAACGTCGTCCTTTGTGAAGACGAGCCCGGCGACGTAGTCCGCTTCTTCCCGCTCGTCCTCGCGGCGACGCAGCAAACGTCCGATGCTCGGATTCAGGACGCCGCTCGAGACGAATATCCGGCTGAACTCCGTCTTTACCCCCGTATGGGTCTTCGGCTGCACGTCACGACTGATAAGCCCCGCCAGGGCCGCGTGGAATACCGCAAAGTAGTACTGACTGATAGCCCCGCGCCGCCGGTCGAGCTGGCGCAGATCTTCAGCGGTAGCCCAGGCTTCCTCTGAAAGGTCCCACTCAGCCGCAATGTTTACTCGGCGATTCTCCGGCGTCAAACGTCCACGCCCTCGTCCAGGATGTCGAGTGCAATGCGCCGTTCCAGGGCCGCGAGATTTGCGAACTGCGTTTCGCCCAGCACGACGGGACTGATATCGGGCCGGAAATCATGGCGCGCGCTGACCTCATACGCGATGTCGGATATCTGGCGCCGCGTGTGACGGTCGCGGTAATCCACGAGTACCAGCACGTCAAGATCCGAATCGGGCCGTGCCGTGCCACGCGCATACGAGCCAAAGACCCGCACTTTCCGAACCCGTTCCCCAATTTCCCGCTCGAGCCGGTCTCGGAACTCCGCTGCGATTTGAATGGCATTCGTCGGGACCATAACGGCCTGTTCGACCCCAACGGCCCAACGTCCCCCGCGCGACCCCAGCGCTCAGCTCGTGGTCGCGGGGGGCCGGCGGTAAGCCTGTCGAGTCCAGACCGGCCTCCAGACAGAGGATCGCACACCCACTCCACAAATACTCTTGCGGGGGCAGTCGCGCCCGATGAGGAGTGCCGTTCGTGACAGTCGTGACGGTTGATCTGGAGACCATCCGGGGGCAGGTCAGCTCCATCCTTGGCTATTGCCAGATGTTGAGCGACACCGCGCAGGCCGAGGGACACGTCGAGCTGATTCCGGACATCCGCCGCATGTGGGACGCCGCGCGAAAGTTCCTCGACGTCAGCAACCACGGCGTTTCCGAGGACCCCTTGAGTCCCGTCAGGGACGGTCAACCTGGGGAATCCGCCGGAGGCCTCAGGTTGGGAGGCGAGCCGACCCCTGCCTTGAGTCCCGTCAGGGACGGTC
>VGFD01000007.1 GCA_016868975.1 Armatimonadota bacterium
GATTTTCCCCACCTCGTCACCGATCACTGGGACGAGGACAAGCTCAAAAAAATGCAGTCGCGCGCCTACCGTAAATTCTACCTGCGGCCGGCCTACGTTCTGCAGAGGTTGTCCTCGATCCGCTCGTGGAACGACGCGCGCGACCTGCTGGGCGGGCTGAAAATCATGATGATGTTCAATCATTAATTCGATGGATGTCGCCGTGACGGCCGCCGCCGCGTCCCGGGAAGCCGCCGCCACGCGCGCCCGCCTCGCGCTGGTGCGGCCGCCGGCCTTCCAGATCCTCAAGAGCCTGAGCTACTACGGGGCGGTGCCTCCCATCGGACTGGCCTACGTGGCCGCCGCCCTGCGCGACGCGGGACACCACCTGCAGGTCATCGACGGGGCGGGCGAGGCGCTGGACCGCTTCACGCCGCTCGGCACCTCCATCGGCGTGCTCCACCTCAACGGGCTGACGCCGGCGGAAATCGTGGCGCGTCTGGAGCCGGGCACCGAGATCCTGGGCATCACCCACATGTTCTTGCACGAGTGGCCCACCGTGCGGGAAATTGCCGAGCGCGCGCGGGCCCGCTTTCCCGGGCTCTTCGTCATGGTGGGCGGCGAGAATGCGACGGCGTTCTGGGGGGAGATTCTCCAGGAAACCGAGGCGGTGGACTGCTGCGTGCTGGGCGAGGGAGAGGCCACCGTGCTGGAAGTGGTGGCCCGCGTGAAGCGAGGAGAGCCGCTGGAGGGACTGCCCGGAGTGGCCACGCGAGGCGGCGCCAGCGGCCTGCCGGCGCGAGTCCGCAACCTGTCCGAGATCGCGCCGCCGGCCTGGGAGTTGTTTCCCATGGACGCCTACATGGCGGCAGCCGACAATTTCGGCGTGCATCGCGGCCGCTCCATCCCCATGCTGGCCACGCGCGGCTGCCCGTTCCAGTGCACGTTCTGCTCGTCGCCGCAGATGTGGACCACCCGCTACGTGACCCGCCCGCCCCGCGAGGTGGTCGATGAGATCAAGCGCTACGTCGCTGCCTACGGCGTGGAGAACGTGGATTTCTGCGATCTGACCGCGATTGTAAAAAAGGACTGGATCCTGGAATTCTGCCGGCTGCTGCGCGAGTAAGATCTGGGAATTTCCTGGCAATTGCCGGTCGGCACCCGCTCGGAAGCGCTCGACGAGGACGTGCTGCGCGCCCTGCACGCGACCGGCTGCTGCAACGTGACCTACGCCCCGGAGAGCGGCTCGGAGCGCATGCTGGCGGCAATCAAGAAGAAGGTGAAGCTGCCACGCCTACTGGCCTCGCTGGAGAAAGCGCACGAGATCGGGCTGACCACCCGCATCAACATCATCATCGGACATCCGGCCGAGCGCTGGCCGGATCTCTGGCAAACCTTTAAGTTCCTGGTGCGGGTGGCTTGGCTGGGCTGCCAGGACGCCTCGGTGATGATTTTCGCTCCCTATCCGGGCAGCGAGGATTTCGAGCGACTGGTGGCCGAGGGCCTGATGTCGCGGCCGGTGGACGATTATTATCTGGCGCTAGCCCGCGCCGGACGATCCACCAAGACGTACAACCGGCACGTTCCGCGCCGCGCGCTGCTCACCGTGCAGATGGCCATGCTCTTCACTTTCTACGGTATCGCGTACCTGACGCGGCCCTGGCGCTTTGTCGCGCTGGTGGAAAACCTGCTGAGCGGCCGCGAACAATCCCAGGTGGCGCAGCTGGTGCGCACCAAGTGGCGGCAGGTGCTGCGCATTTCCTCAGCGGCTTTTCAACGAGGTGGTAAGCAGCTGCAGGATGACCACGTCCGGTGACTTGATGATCTCCTTGCCGGCCAGCGCCTGCTGCTGGGCCGGAGTGAGAACGGCGCCGATTTTCTGCTTGAGCTCGGCTTCTTTTTTAGCGCTCTCGCGCAATTGCTTGAGGACGTCCAGTGCGCGGCGCGCCTGGGCGGCGTCCAGCGCCAGATCCGACTTGCTCTCCAGGTACACGATCTGCATGGAAAAGTAGCCCTTGTCCGGGGAAATGTCCGGACCCGACGGCTGATCGGTGGGCGTGGGAACCGGGATGGCCGGCGTGGCGCCGGCTTTTTTCTCCAGCACCTCGATGGCCATGGTCATGAACGGATCCACGTTGGGCGAGACGTCCTTGGCGTCCACCGAAGGCATTTCATGGGGGGTGAAAAACACCTGGCGCTGCTTCTGGCTGAGCACGTTCACCACGTTCCTGGTGGCCGCGTAGTCCGGGCGCAGGTTTTCGTAATACTGCTGCAGGAGGTCGTGCAGGGCGGCCTTCTGCGCGGCGGTCAACGCCTGCGGGGTTTCCTCCAGGGCGAGGACCGACGCGGCGAGGTCGATGGGGTTGTTCATGCCGCCGGACGGCTGGAGACCCTGCTGGGGGCCCTGCTGACCGCCGGGGGGACCGCCGGGTTGGGGCGGCGGTCCTCCCTGGCCGGGCGGAGCGCCCGGGCCCACCGGGACGCTGGGGAGCGGGGGGGCGGCGTCCTTGCCTTTGCCGTGCATCACCACTTCGCCGTTGCGGTGACCGTGAGGCGCCGAGGGCGGGGTGGTGCCTAGGAGACTGCTCGGCACCGAGCGGAAAAGGTAGGCGAGCTGGAAGGCGATGAGCACCAGCAGCACCACGCTGACCAGGATGTACCGCTTGGAGGTGGCCGGATCGACGGCCTCTTCGGAATCGTTGGCGGGCGGGACGGCCGGCGTGTCGGTGTCGGACATGCTTCCTCCTATCGCAGCAAGGGATTGCGACAGGTCAGGGAGAGACTCCTTTCAGCGCAGTAACTGCAGATGGGAAATGGCCGCGTGCGCGGTGTCGCCCCTGACCGGCTCGATGGCCAGCGTCTGCAAACCGCGCAGGGTGGGCAGGCGGAAGTCGTGGGCGTTGAGCGCCACCCGCTGCCAGTGGTCCTGGGAAAGCGGCACGATGCGGGTGCGCGTCACCGGCCCGGCCGGCAGCAGCGCGGTGATGCGCACCTGCACCTGCTCGGTGCCCGGCTCGGCCAGCGCCCAGAACGCGATGCGGCGCGGACGCTGCCCGCCCACGTACCAGTAGAGATCGTTGCGGCCGAAACGGAGCGGGACCTGGGTGCGCTCGTAATCGCCGGAAAATTCCAGCGCCGCGCTGTCCGGCATTTTTGTCCGGGCAGCCGGCCGCGGGCTGCCGTCAACCGCGAAAAGCAGCGCGCCGTCGACCACCTCGGGAGGGCCGAACTCCTGCTCGAGAAAGGCGACGAACGGCTCACGGATCATTTCCTTGTTTTCCTGCCAGCCGGTCAGGTGAAAAGCGTCCCGCGGAAAGGACGTGTGCACGATGATCCAGCGGAAGCCGGCCTCGCGCATCCAGGCGACATCCGCCTTCAAGGTGGCCGGCGCCTCGACGGTTTTCCCGTACTGCCCCTCGGACAGGGTCAGCACCAGCGGGTGGGCGGTGACCAGCCGGCGCAGGCGGAGCAGTTGCTGCATGTTGATAAAAGTCTGGTTGTTGAGGATGGGCTGGCCGTGCGCGCTCTGATAATATTGAAACCGCGAGTTGCTGTTGCCAAACGCCCAGTGATGGTAGGGAATCTCCACGGCCGGGCCGTCAATTTTTGAGTAGAAGGAGGGGATGCGCGCGTCAGCCAGCATGACCGCGCGGTTGGGCGAGCAGAGCACCCAGCGCACGAACATGGACACGACCAACAGGGACAGCCCCATCAGCGCGCGCAGCCGGCCATTCGGCAGGCGGCGCAGGACGGCCGCGACGCCGTAGGCCGCCAGCACCACACCGCACATCAAAGCGGCGCTCTGAAACCGGTAGGGACGATATCCCACCCGGAAAATATCCACCAGGTTGTACAGGTGATAGTAAGGCAACTCGATCTCGGTGGGCGGGCCGACTTCAGAAATCCTGAGGAACGGCCCCATCGAGATCACCGTGAGAACCACGAAACCGAACGCCCAGAAGCGGGCGCGGGGACCGCCCAGCAATAATCCCAGCAGACCCAGCAGCACGATCTGGAAACCCGGCCCGGCCGAGCGCGGCAGGGTGAGCAATTCCTCGCCCAGCACGCGGTCAAGGGGGAGCGAGTCAGACACCGTCTGCCGGTTGGCCGCGGTGGCAATATAATCCAGGCTGACCTCGGAAAGGAATGGCGTCACGTCGGCCGGGGCCTCATCGGTCTCAGCCAGGGCCGGGGCCAGGGGACGGCTGGTGGCGGCCTGTCCCCGCGGCCAGGTTTTCACCACGTCGTGATTGAGCGGCGGGCGCGACAGGATCTGGGGGCGGATGGCGCCCAGGAAAGGGGCCACCGAGATGAGGCAGAGCAGGCCGAGGAGACAGGCGCGGCCCAGCAGCGGCCAGTCCCAGTAAAGCGCGCCGTTGCGCCGGCACACCAGGTGGAAAGCCACAAACAACACGGTAAACAGGGCCAGCGCGATCCCAAAAAACCAGTTGCCCAGGGCAGTCAGCATGATGGCGGCGTAAGTGGCGGCGCCCCATTTCCATCCCCCGTGCTCGCGCCAGCGAAGCAACGACAGGGTGAACAGCGGCAGGCCGAGGGTGGCCGCCTGCTCCACCGATCCCACCGCCAGCTCGGCATATTTCAGGCTGTGAAATGCATACAGCGCGCCGCCCAGAAAACCGGCCCAGCGGCTGCGCGTGAGGTCGGCGGCCAGCAGGTAGATGGCGAATGCCGAGGCGGAGAGCGCTCCCCAGACCATCACCGCGTACGCCATGGGGGCGGTGGTGAGAAACATCAGGGGCGCCACCATGATCTGCAAAATGACGTGCCCGTATGCCCACAGGCTGAAACCCTCCGGATAGAACAGCAGGGGCGTGGAGAATGACATACTTCCCTGCTCCATCGCCTGGTGAAAATACCAGATCAGCCAGAGGTTGCCCCACAGGTCGTAGCGCGCGCCCCAGCAGTGGGTGGTGGCCACGGTGGCCAGCGGCCAGGTGGCCAGCAGCGCCATGCCGAGGTAGGCGAGAAAGGCGATGAGCGGACGGGGGCCGTCGGGTATTGCCGGCAATACGATTTGCGGGGCGGGGTTGGGAGCCTCGGGGTCAGAGGTCTGTGCGCTATCGCTCGAGCTCGCGGCATGAGATGCGGATACTTCCAGCGACGCGGGATCGTGGAACGGTGGAGTCGGGTCCGGAACGTCGAATGTCACGGCGCCTCCCGCGGCAGGCTCTGCGCGCGCACGATGGCTTCGAAGCGACGACTCAATTCGGCGGCGTCCTCGCGCACCCAGAGCGCTGCGGTCCAGGCGGCCTGATAGGCGTTGCGCTGCTCTGGATAGATCACGCGATCGAAAAGTTGCTGGAGGTCGCGGCCGTCGCGGGTATCGCCGGCCATGTAGGCGCGAATGCGGGGGAGTATGGGGACGAGCGCCGCCGCCTGCTCTCCGAGCAGGCGCGCCTGGGCGGGCAGACGGGTTTTTGCCGCGTACGCCTCCACGATGCCCAGGACGAACGCCTCCGGAGGCAGCATCTCGTGCGGTTGCGGCTGGTGCAGGTCAAGCGGGCCGCTGGCCGACGGAACGTAGGAGCGCGCCCCCAGGACCAGTCGCAGGTTGACCGCCGCCAGGACAAGCAGGACGAGTACCAGGGCGATGCCCATGCTCTGACCGGCGGTAAGCCGGCGGGGCAGCGTTTTCGACTCGCTCACGAGTTCTCTCGAGCGCGTTTCCGCAGCAGGGCGAGCAAGGCGGCCAGATCGCGATCGGCGTCGACCACGTGGGGCGCGCGCCGCCAGTCGGCCAGATGAATCGCGCGCGCCTGTCGCGGGGTCAGTGTTGCGCGGAAGACGTCCAGCGCGCTGGGCGCGCCGGCCGGCAGGCCCTTCAATTCCCGAACGACAGTCTCCCAGCGGACCAGGAGACGCCTTGCCTGCTCCGGCTCCAGGCGCACACCTGGACCGTCGCGGGCAAGATTGCGCGCGATGCCCAGCACGTAGTCGTCCACGGTGAGCAGATCCACCCGCATGTTGGGGCGCTCCAGGGTGCGGGCCTGATGCTGCAGGCCCACCGTCACCACGGCGTAAGCGGCCACCAGGGCCAGCACCGCGAGCAGTGACGCAATCCAGAACACCGCGTTTCCGCGCGTGGGCACGACATTGGAAAACGGCTCTCTCACGAGGCTTCATCATACCATCGTGGGAGTCAGATTTGAATGCCGATCAGCGCGGACGCCTCGTTTGCCCGCCCATCCGCCCGGGTAGGGTTGTGTCGCGCGCCACTTAGTGGTCCGCGGCGCAAGTCTGATCATGAATTGAAGCCCCGGCCGCGGACCACTAAGCCCCAAATCGGTTTGATCGTGTCGCGCGACACGCCCGGGTCAGTCGTCGTCTGCGTAAGGCGACGCCACTTGTGTCGCGCGCCACTTAGCCCCTATTGGGGAGCCGCCGGCTGCCGATAGTACGGAAGGAACCATGTGCGCCCGTCCCAGGCGGCGCGTTCATGGAACCGCGGATGAAACGATTGACGGTCGGTTCCAGCACCCCTATGATGGGATGGTCCCCAGAGGCGCGTCGAAGACGCGTTCATTGAATTCCGGGGATGACCCCCGCGTAAGGATACTGGAGTGCCCCAAGGCTTCAAGTTCCGCTTGCAGAAAGTCCTGGAGATGCGCGAGCAGCGTGAAAAGCTGCTTCACAAGCGTTTCATGGAACTGCTCGCGGCAGCGGAAGAGGAGAAGCGCGAGCTCGAAAAACTGTATCGCTACCAGACCCAGTACCGCGAGGAGCTGAACCGCAAGCAGCGCGGCGCGGTGGACGTCAACGAGGTGATGCAGTATCTCCACTACCTGGAAGCCCTGGCCCGGGCAATCGACGAGCAGATCCTGCGGGTGCAGGAAGCCGAGGAGCGCGCCGAGGAAGCGCGGCGCGACCTCTTGAAAGCGCAGCAGGAAAAAAAGGCCGTCGAAAAACTCAAGGAAAAACAGTACGAGGACTATCTGAAAGAGCAGCAGCGGGCAGAGGTCATCTTCCTCGACGAAGTGTCCTCCAGCCGCTTCAACCGACAACAGGCCGACGCGGCACGCCGCGCGGCGCCCGGGAAGAATTAGCCCGGGAGACGACCACCACGGGCTGGACCTCTTTGAGGGAGCCCTGGCCACCGACCGATTGAGGTGGCCGATCGCTCGGCGATCCGCAGCTTTGAGCAGGCGGGCTCCGCTGTCTTGAAATTCAGTTTTCTTCCGAAACGTATTCTCTTGACAGAAAGGAGGTGAAACAGAATGCAAATTCCCCTTACGCTGGTAACCACCGCACTCAACGTGGTGGGCAAGCTCGTCAACAGCGCGAAGGGCGGCGGCAACAGCGGCGGCGGTGAAAAGGGCAGCTTCAAGGACGCCATGGAAGTGGCCAACCTGGCCCGCATGGTGGCCGACAAGCTGGGCCCGGGCGACAAGGCCAAGATCGAAAAAATCCTGGCCGACGGCGACTTGCCGCAGGCGCTGGCGGCGCTGCAGGGACTCCTCTCCAGTCTCTTCTCCCAGCAGCAGCCGGCGTGCACCAACTGCGCGCCGGCCACCGCGGGCACCAACGCCACGGCGGCCGCTTCGCCCACGACCGGGGTCACGCCAGGCCCCTGGCTGCGCATGAACGGGAAGGCCATCCACAAACTGGAGGGCATCACCACCAACGGCGATCTCGCCGAAGTGTTCGGCGGCACGGTCACCCCCAAGGGCGCCTACCTGGCGGCCCAGATGGCGGCCGAGCAGGCCCAGCAGGCGCAAGTCCAGCAGCCCGCTCCCACGGCCCAGGCCGAGAACGCGGACGCGCTGGCGGCGCTGGTCGGCGCCGGCAAGACCAAACCGGCCACCGAAGCGGTCAACGCGGCGGTGACCACCCAGGCCATGCCCACGGCGGAGGCGACTCTGGCCCAGGCCAAAGTCACCATGGCGCCCTCGCTGGCGGCGGTGCCGCAAACCACCACAAACAACCTGGATGCCATCAAGGGCGAGGCGACCGGTCTTCCCGGTCTGGCCACGGACAACGGCGAGCTCGCGCTCAACGGCGTCCAGGTCCAGAACGGTGGCGCGGGCGGCGCCGACACGCAGTCCTCTCAGGAGAACTTCTTCCTCTTGAGCGCGCTGCGCAAGGAAGCCGCCGGCAAGTCGGACGCGGCGGCGGTGCAGACGCCCGGCGACGAGTCCTTCGGCAACCACCTGAACCCGGGCCTCACCTACGAAGCTCCCAAGACCCTGGCGGCGGCGCAGATCGACGGCGCGCTCAATCCGCGGGTGGACACCCAGAAGCTGATCGACCAGATCATGGACGGCGTGTTCAAACCCCCGGTCCAGCTCCCGAAAGTGGTGCAACTCGATCTGAACCCGGCCCACCTGGGGCCCCTGAAGGTGCAGGTGAGCATGGGTGACGACGGCGTGCGCGTGCAGATGCTGACCGGCAACCCGCAGGTAAAAGCCGCCCTGGAGGACGGCGCCGGACAACTCCGCAGCGCACTGGCCAACCAGGGGCTGGCGCTGGGACAGATGGACGTCCGCCAGGAAGGCGGCGGCCGTTTCGCCCAGCAGCAGCAACACCAGCAACGCGGCGTGCGCTCACGCTTCGGCGGCTCGCTTGAGGAAGTGGCGCTCGAGGGCTTCGAGGTCGGTCCCCGCGTGGAGACCGTCCGCCAGGCCGCGGCGGCACTGGGCGCGGTGAACGCGTTCGCCTGACCACCCTATCGACCAGGGCCGGCAAGAAAGTATTGCCGGCAATACGAATGGAGGATCCCATGAACTCGCTTGGCTCCCTGACCACGTTCGCGCCCTCGCTGCCGGCCGACTACAAAACCCCCCAGCAGCCGGGCAACAAAACGCTGGGCAAGGACGACTTCCTCAAGCTGTTCCTCACCCAGCTGAAGCACCAGGACCCGGAAAAGGCGCAGGACCAGTCCCAGATGCTGGCCCAGATGGCGCAGTTCACCAGCCTGGAGCAGATGCAGAACCTCAACAAGACCCAGGAGTCGGCCAACGCCGCATCCCAGCTCGGAGCCGCGTCCAACCTCATCGGCCGCACTATTTCAGTGCGCGATGGCGAAGACATCTATTCCGGAACGGTCAGCTCGGTGAAACTCGAGAAAGGGCTTCCCAAGCTGGTGATCGGGCTGCGCTCCTTTGACTTGAAAAACCTGATCACCGTCCAGTAACGGAGAACCGCCATGAGCGACCAGGTCAACAACATCGGACCCCAGGGCTTGCCGGCGGTCGGCAAGCCCGCGCAGCGCCCGGACACGCGCGGTGCGGACGGGCCCGAATCCTTCAAGAAGCTGGTGGTCGATCGGGCCACCCAGGCGCGCGCCGATCAGGCGGCGCGCATGGCGCAGATGCAGGCGGGCGCACCGCCGGCTGCGGGCGGCTTGAAGTGGTCGGCGCACGCCCAGCAACGCATGCGCATGCGGTCCATCACCTTTACCCCCGGCGAGATGGATCAGATCCAGAACGCGGTGGGCAAGGCGGCGGCCAAAGGCGCCCGCGAATCGCTGCTCCTGATCAACAACAAGGCCCTGGTGGTGAGCGTCCCCAACCGCACCGTCATCACGGCCGTCGACGAGGCGAGTCTGAAGGAGAACGTGTTCACCAACATCGACTCGGCCGTCATCCTCTAGAGCCCGTCAGGGCGATCAACCCATGGAGTCAGGGCGATCAACCCATGGGAACAGGCAGCGCAGCAGCCGTTACACTCTTGGTGGCGTTGGCTCTGCCGACCCCTGACCTACAAGGCAGGCTGGACCCGAATTGGGAGGTCTGCGAGGGCCGCGGAGTGACTCTCCGCGGCCCTTTTTTACCCCTTCGCCGGAGCGCCCCGGATCGCGCCGGAGCCCGTCGTTTAGAGGATTCTTCAGATTTAGCGGAGTAACTGTGACAGCATGACGCTGCCCGCCTCCGGCCCCTCGCTGGCCGGCGCCCCGCAGGAAAAACAGGATCTCGTCAGTGTGCTCGGCGATCGCCGTGGCGAGTTGAAGCGCGTGCGGACGCACGTCTTCCAGCACATGGGCCGCACCGTCAAGGCCTTCGTCCCGCTCTTCGAAGAGATCGGCCGCCAGATCGGCCTGGCCATCAAGAAACTCATCCGCACGCAGCCCGAGATGAGCCTCGCCAACATCGCGCAGGTGCCCTACGTGGAGGTGATGGAAGAGCTCGAAAACATCACCGCCACCCACCTGGTGGGCGGCATCTCGATCACCCCGTTGTCCGGCTTTGCCTTTGCCGAGATCAAGTCGGAGTTCGGCCTCATCCTGGTGGATCGGCTGCTCGGCGGGCCGGGCTGGCGCCCCAAGGAGGAGCGCACCTTTTCGCGGGTGGAGATGGACATCCTGACGCGGGTCTTCCACGCGGTGATGAAAGCGCTCGTCGATGCGTTGCAGCGCTGGGTCACCATCGATCCCTACCTGGAGTGGTGCGAGGAGCGGCCCCGCCTCCCGTCACCGGCGCCGGGCGTGCCCACGCTCATGATTCAGGGACGCTTCAACTTGATGACGCCGTATTTTACCGGCGAGATGGGCGTCTGGCTGCCCCACCAGCCCATCGACAGCACGCTGCACCCCAAGAACCGCATCGAGGGCCCCCCCATCGACGCCGACTGGCTGCAGAAAAAACTCGGTGACCTCAACCTCGAGATGAGCGCCATGCTGGGCGAAGTGACCCTGTCGGTGAGAGATCTCCTGGCCTTGAGCCCGGGCCATCTGCTGGTGCTCAACTCCACCATCCGCGACGAGGTCATGCTCAGCCTGAACAACCGGCTCAAGATGAAGGGTCGGCCCGGCCTGCACTACGAGTCGGGCATGAAAGCGGTCAAGATCAGCCACCTCATCCGCCGCGACGATGAGGAAGAAGGGGTACCCGAGTGAGCGATTTCACCGCCGCGCTGCAACAACTTGGCGAAGCGTGGATCCCGAAGGGCCAGAACGACGTCGGCGCGTTGCTGGGCCCGGTGACGCTGCGCTGCAGCGCGTTTCCCATGGAGCCAGGCTTCAAGACGAGCCTCCAGCCGCCCTGGGTGGCGGTGGTCCTGGAAGCCGACGACCTGGGCGACGTGGTGGTGGTGATGCGCAAGCGCGACGCCGCGGTGTTGGTGGACGTCACCATCGGCGGCGACGGCCGCGTGCCCAGCCTGGATTTTTCCGACCTGCACCTGCAGGTGGTCGAGGAGTTCTTCTCCACCATGGTGGGGCCGCTGCTCGATCCCCTGCGCGAAGCCAGCGGCCAGTCCCTCGCGCTGCACGTCAAGGACCGCCGCATGGACAACGTGGCCCCCGCGGTGCCCAACGACGGCGGGGTCATCGAGTTTACCATCAACACCGAGCTGATGCCAGACTCGTCGTTCTACGTGGCCTTCAACGGGCCGGCCGCAAGTGGCGTGGCTGCCATGCTGGGCGGCGGAGCGCCGGCCGCATCGGACGTCCCGTTTGCCGCGCCGGCCGCGGCGCCGCCCCCTCCGGCAGCGGCCGCCCCACCCCCCATGACCGTGCCCCAGGCGGCTCCAGCGGCAGCGGCCATGCCGCCACCCCAGGGCTACCCAGGATACCCCCCGCAGACCGCTCCCTATCCCCCCCTGCAACAGCAACCGCCTCCCGGCTGGTCGCCGCAGGCCACGCCTCCCCCCTACGGGATGCCCGATCCGTACGGCGGCTGGGGCCAGCAGCACCCCCCCGTCCCCACCGTGGTGGGCGCGCCTCCCCAGCGCGGGGGAGGCGCCGAAGATCCCATCACCTACCAGAACGTCCGCCTGGGACAGGTCACCCCGCAGCCGCCTCCCGCGGGCGCCCGGGTGGAGTCGATCCGCTTCCTTATGGACCTGCCGTTGAAGGTCACGGCCGTGCTGGGCCGCTCCGACATCCAGATCAAGGACCTGCTGGAGATGGGCGTCGGCAGCGTGCTCGAGCTCGACCGCTACGAGAATGAGCCAGTGGATCTGCTGGTCAACGACAAGCTGGTGGCGCGCGGCGAGGTGGTCGTGGTGGAAGACCGCTTCGGCATCCGCATCACCGAGACGATTTCCGAAACCGAGCGGCTCAAGGGCATCGGCGGATAATTTTCCGCGCAGGCCCGCTTTTGGAGCGGATGCGGATGAAAGTAAGAAAACCACTGCTGCTGGCCGCGGCGCTGGTGCTGGTGTGCGCCGGCGCGGCCGTCGCACAGACCACCCAGGTGCCCGCGCTGCCCAAGATCACCGTGGGCCTGGACCCGGCCAAAAAACCTCAGGACGTGGCCCAGAGCCTTCAGATCCTGATTTTCATGACGGTGCTCTCGCTGGCGCCGGGCTTCCTGATCATGATGACCGGCTTCACTCGAATCGTGATCGTGCTGGGATTTCTGCGCAACGCTCTGGGCACCCAGCAGATGCCGCCCAACCAGGTACTGCTGAGTTTCTCGCTCTTCTTGACGATTCTGATCATGGCGCCGATATTCATCAAGATCAACGACGAAGCACTGCAGCCTTACATGAACGGGAAACTCACCCAGGCCCAGGCCTTTGAAAAGGCCTCCCGCCCGATCCGCGACTTCATGCTGCGCCAGACGCGGGAAAAGGACCTGGCCCTGTTCGTAAAGGTGGCCAAACTGAAGCGGCCGCGCAACGCCAACGATCTCCCCCTCTACGTGGTCATCCCCTCGTTCGCCATTTCTGAGCTGAAAACGGCGTTCGAAATGGGGGTGGCGCTCTTCATTCCCTTCCTGGTGGTGGACATGGTCATCGCCACCATCCTCATGTCGATGGGCATGATGATGCTGCCGCCAGTGTTGATCTCGCTACCCTTTAAAATACTGCTCTTCGTAATGGTGGACGGCTGGCACCTGGTGGTGCGGTCGCTGGTGACGAGCTTCAAATGACGCCTGAATACGTTCTCGACCTGGGCAAGAACGCGCTCATGATCGCGCTGATTGTGACCGGCCCGCCGCTTATCTCAGGCCTGGTGGTAGGTCTGCTGGTCAGTATTTTCCAGGCCACCACCCAGATCCAGGACATGACCTTGTCGTTCCTGCCCAAATTGATCGCCGGCATCCTGGCCGTGATCCTCGCCGCGCCCTGGATGATGAACCACGTCCTCACCTACACTCACAACATCCTGTCCAACCTCGGACAGTTCGTTAAATAACGCCCATGGAAGGGCTGCTCGATCTCGGCGCGATCAACCTGCAGAAATTCATGATGATTTTCGCGCGCGTGTCGACCATGCTCTTCCTGTTTCCGATTTTCGGATCCAACCAGATTCCGGCCTATTACAAGGCCGGGCTTTCCGGCATGCTGGCCCTGGTGCTGGTGCTGGCGCTTCCCCCGCCCCTGGCCGAGGTGATGCCCTGGACCACTTTCGTCATCCAGTTCTTCATCCAGGTGGGAGTGGGGCTCATCATCGGGTACACCGCGTTCGTGGTGTTCATGGCCATCCTGCTGGCCGGCCAGATCGTGGACATCGAAATGGGCTTCGCCATGGCCAACGTGATCGACCCGGTGTCCAACATCCAGCAGAGCCTGATCGGCCAGTTCCAGAACCTGCTGGCCTTTCTGTTCTTCCTGGCCATCGACGGGCACCACCGCTTGATCCTGCTGCTCACCCAGAGCTTCGACCTCGTTCCCATGGGGCGCATGATCAGCCTCAACGAGCGCTTCAGCGCCCTGCTCATCGACATGTTTGGAAACATTTTCAGCCTGGCGTTGCAACTGGCCTTTCCCGTCATTGCCGCGATGTTTCTCACCGACCTGATCCTGGGCTTGCTCTCCCGCCTGGTCCCCCACATGAACGTCTTCGTGGTGGGATTTCCCATCAAGCTGGCGCTCGGCATGTGGGTGCTGATCTTTCTCATGGGCGGCCTGGATTACATCTATCCGGACATGTTCGGGCGCACGTTCCTGGAACTGAAGTGGCTGATGCGCTTCATGGGACGAGGAGCGGCGTAACACTCCCGCTATGCGTGCTTTATATGCATAGGTGGAGTACATGACTCAATGGGAAGGCCCGGATGAAATCGCTGTGGTCGGGTTCTCGTGGGACGAACACAAGAATGCGACCAACCGAGACAAACACAGCGTGGACTTTGACGAGGCTGCCACGTGTTTTGAGCAACGACGCGACAAGCGCTTTATTCCCTCCGCTCTCAAGGGTGAGATGCGCTGGGTTTTCCACGGAGACAGCGATCTCGGCCGCCCACTCAGCACCATCTTCACCTTAGTGGTCCGCGGCGCAAGTCTGATCATGAAATGGAGCCCCGGGCGCGGACCACTAAGCCCCTGATCGGCTTGATCGTGTCGCGCGACACGCCCGGGTCAGTCGTTGTCCCGTAAGGCGAAGCTACTTGGGTCGCGCGCCACTTAGCCTGTTTTCGGCAGTCAGGTTCGTAGTGAGGACGGCCGAGACGGTGTTAATCAGCGCATAGGTAGAGCGGTAGGGTGAGCACCGCAGCCGTACTTCTATCTGGCCCACGGCCTGCAGCAAACCAGACACGGCACGGCGCTGGAACAGCCTCCCAGATCCCCCCCGCCACAGGAAAGTCCGCTTCAAAACGTCACGCGTCCAAAAAAACGAGTTTGAGCAGCGGCGTGGAATCATAAGTCACCATGGCCGACGCTGACAAAACCGAAGAGCCGAGTCAACGCAAGCTCGACCAGGCCCGCAAGAAGGGGCAGATCCCCAAGAGCCAGGAGCTGAACACCGTGGTGGTGTTGTTCGTGGCCTTCTACGCGCTGCGCGCCTTCGCCGAGCAGATGTACTGGGGGCTGAGCGAGGTCATGAAGCGCGGGCTTTCCAACATCGGCAAGCTCAGCCTGGACCCGATGACCGTGCTGCACGACTCCATCAACATGCTGTTGACGATCGCCTGGCTGATCGGCCCCGTACTGGGCATCCTGTTCTTGTCCGCCATCGTGATCAATTTCTTTCAGGTGGGAGTGCTGCTCAATTTTCAGGGGCTGATGCCTAACTTCAGTAAGCTCAATCCCTGGTCCGGGCTGCAGCGCATGTTCAGCAAGCAGGCCCTGGCGCAGCTGGCCAAAGCCACCGCCAACATCGTGGTGGCGCTCTGGGTTCTCAAGGACGTGGTCACCTCGCGCGGCGTGGTCATCTTCCAGATGGAGCGCATGGAGCCAATCCACGCGCTCTCCACCCTCGCCCAATTAACATGGGATGTGGCCCTGCGCATCGTCATGGTCCTTCTCATTATCGCCATCCTCGACTACGCCTACCAGCGCTGGCAGAACCACGAGAACCTGAAGATGACCAAGCAGGAGGTCAAGGACGAGTACAAACAGCAGGAAGGCGACCCCCACGTCAAGGGCAAGATCCGCGCCAAGCAGCGCGAGATGGCGCGCAAGCGCCAGATGGCCTCGGTTCCCAGCGCCAGCGTAGTGGTGACTAATCCGCTGCACATCGCGGTGGCGCTCCAGTTCGACTTCGACACCATGGACTCGCCGCTGGTACTGGCCAAGGGACAGGGGTTCGTGGCCGACCGCATCCGGGAAATTGCCCGCGCCCACGACATCCCCGTGATCGAAAACCGCGAGGTGGCGCGCGCGCTGTTCGACCAGGCGGAAGCCGAAGAGGAGATCCCGGGCTCGCTCTACCAGGCGGTGGCCGAGATCATCGCCTATATCTACCAGAAGAAGTTCGCCCACCTCGCGTCCGGGACGTACCAGGAGCCGGGCGGCACCGCCGCCGCTCCCACCGGCATGCCCACCGCCGCGCGCATCGACGAAGCGGCCGGACTGGCCGCCCTGGCCGCCCTGGCCGCGCCGCCGGTGCCGCCCCCCGGACGTACGCCCCCCGGCCCGCCAGGGGCCCGCGACCCTCGGGGCATCCCCTTCAAGTTCCCGGGCCAGGGCAAAGCGGGAAGTTTCCCGCCCGGTGGAGAAGAAAATTCAAGCGACGACGCCTGAAGAAAAAAATTTCTCGCACAACCACGCCGTTCCGGACCCATGGGCCTACTGCATGATAAGCCTTAAGCCGGATAGCGGCGGCGTCCGGCCGATACTATACTGAGAAGGCTCAGGTAGCGAGGGGCCTTCTTGCCCGCCGACAGGGACGAGGCGGGATCCGACTCAGGGATGATCTGACAGTGCTCGCCATGGGAATGCATGGCATGGCCCCACGCTCGGGAGGATCGGACACCCTTTGAGTCAGGCTGCAGCGGCACCCGAAGACAAAAACTTCTTCTTGAAGAACAGCGATATCTTTATCGCGCTGGCCGTCGTGGCAGTGGTGGTAATGATGATCGTGCCGCTTCCCCCGGCCCTGCTGGACGTGCTCCTCACCCTGAACATCACCTTCGCGCTGATCATCCTGTTGATCGGGATGTTCGCCGCCGAGCCGCTGCAATTCTCGGTATTTCCCTCCCTGCTGCTGATCACCACCCTGTTCCGACTTTCCCTGAATATTTCCGGCACCCGTCTGATTCTGCTAGACGCCTACGCCGGCGAGGTCATCGAGTCGTTCGGACAATTCGTGGTGCGCGGCAACTACGTGGTTGGCGCGATCATCTTCCTGATCTTGATCTTAATCCAGTTTATCGTCATCACCCACGGCTCCGGCCGCGTGTCGGAAGTCGCCGCCCGCTTCACCCTGGACGCCATGCCCGGTAAGCAGATGGCCATCGACGCCGACCTCAACGCCGGCCTGATCAACGAGGAAGCCGCCCGCGAGCGCCGCAAGAAGATCGAGGACGAGGCCGACTTCTACGGCGCCATGGACGGCGCGTCGAAGTTTATTCGCGGCGACGCCATCGCCGGCATCGTCATCATCATCATCAACATCCTGGGCGGCTTCATCATCGGAGTGATGCAGAAGGGTATGCCGCTGATGCAGGCGGCCGGCACCTACACCATCCTGACCATCGGCGAAGGCCTCGTCACCCAGATCCCGGCTCTGTTGATCTCCACCGCCACCGGTATCGTGGTGACCCGCGCGGCCTCTGACTCCAACCTGGGCGCCGACGTCGGCAAGCAGTTGTTCCAATCGCCGCGCGCTTTCATGATCGTGGCCGGCCTGCTGATCGGCTTCTTCCTGGTGCCCGGCCTGCCAAAGCTCCCCTTCCTCTTGATGGCCATCGCCTGCTTCTTCCTGTATCGCACGCTCAAGTCGGTTGCGGAGCCAGAGATGGCAGCGGAAGGTCCCGGCGCCGTGCCGGGAGCGGCGCCCGGGGTGGCCGCCCCAGCCGGCGAGACCGGCGCCCCCGGCGCGGCGGCCGGCGAGCCGGAAAACATGGTTCCGCTGCTCTACCTGGATCCCATGGAGATGGAGATCGGCTACGGCCTCATCCCCCTGGTGGACGTCGAGCAGGGCGGGGATCTCCTGGAGCGCATCACCATGATCCGCCGGCAGAACGCCCTGGAGGCAGGCTTGCTGGTGCCGCCCATCCGCGTGCGCGACAACATGCAACTGGCGCCCAACGCGTACGTGTTCAAGATCTACGGCCTGGAAGTGGCGCGCGGCGAAGTGATGGTGGGACGCTTCATGGCCATGAACCCTGGCACCGCCGAGGAGGAGATTGACGGCATCGAGACCCGCGAGCCGGCCTTCGGACTACCCGCGCTATGGATTCCCCAGTCGATGAAGGACCGCGCGGAAACCTCCGGTTACACCGTCATCGACTGCTCGTCGGTCATCGCCACCCACCTTATGGAAGTGGTCAAGACTTACGCCGCCGACCTGCTGGGACGTCAGGAAGTGCAGATTCTCATCGACAACCTGAAGGCATCCCACCCGGTGGTGGTCGAGGAATTGATCCCCAATATCATGACCGTCGGAGAAGTGCAGAAGATTCTGCAGAATCTACTCAAGGAGCGCATCAGCGTGCGCAACCTGTTGCTGATTTGCGAAAAGCTGGCGGACGAGGCGCGCAATTCCAAGGACGCGGTGTACCTCACCGAAAAAGTCCGCCAGGCGCTGGCCCGCTCCATTTGCCAGGAATACCGCCTGCCAGACGGGACCATGCCGGTCATCACGCTGGAGCCGTTCGTCGAGCAGCAGATCGCGGAAACCGTGCAGCATCCGGAAAAGGACACCTACGCGGCGCTGGATCCCAACCAGATCCGCCTGATCTACGCCTCACTGCTGCGCGAGGTGGAAAAGGTCACCACCATGGGATTCCAGCCCATCGTGCTGTGCTCCCAGACGGTCCGCCTGTATTTCAAGAGGCTCACCGAGCGGGTCTTGCCGAATCTTGTCGTGCTGTCGTATAACGAGATCCTGGCCGATGTCATGGTCGAGGCCGTCGGTCAGATCCGCATGGCGCCGGAAACCGAGTCGTTCACGTAGGGCCTGCGAGGGGATAGGTGGCGCAAGTGAGGAAGCTGGTCGTGAGTCGAGGTCGGGAGCACGCACAAGCGAGCACCGCAACCGTACCCCCACAGTACGGTAAGGACCACAGTCGCGGAGCGCCCCGAGATCGTCCGCGACATGCTCCGCAGCGCGTCAGCTACCCCCTCGCAGGCACCTGAGGAAATGGGAATGGACAAGACCGCCAAGGACAAGATTCCCGCCGTTCTGGGCCTGCTCATGGGACTGGTCGGCATGACCGCGATGACCGTCATGGGCTACTTGATGGCCCCCGAAGACGGTTTCAGCCCACGGGACATCGCTGTGCGGGCCAGCCTCGCCTGGGGCGTGATGCTGGTGCTGGGCTACATCGTGGGGATTTACAGCAAGCAGTTCGTGCCGGATCTGATCAAGAAGAACGCGGTCAGCATCAAGACCGACGAAGAGGGTGCCGGCGGCGATGAGAGCGGGCCCAAGAAAGTCGGCGAGGGCGCCTCCAAGGCCAGCGTGGCACCGACCCCGGCTGAGGGCGGTGGGCTGAATATCCTTCTCGACGAGACGCCGCAGATGGCTCCGGCCGGAGAATCCGCCGCGGCACCGGCCGGCCAGGCCGCAATTCCCGCGCCTCCCCCCAGCGGCGTGAGCATTCCGGCGCCGCAGTAGACCATCCTCGATGAATCCTCGCGGCTGGCTTTTCTGCGGCGCGGCCGTGGTATTGCTGACGCTGTTCTGGATTTTTCGCGGGCAGGCCATGTACCTCGACGAGAAATTCTACGTCGATCAAATCGTCCATTATTTTCAGGGGGACTTTTCCTATCGCAACCCGATGAACGCCATGCCGCCCGGCTATCACGCCGTGCTGGCCGCCGTGGCCGGACTGGTCGGTTCCTCGGATCTGGGCGTGCTGCGCTTCCTCAACGTCGCCATTGCCCTCGGCTTCGCGGCGCTGTTTTACGCGGTGGCACGGCGCATCGACCCGTCCACCGCCACTCTGCGCACTGCACAGTGTCTGGCCCTGCCGGTGGTGCTCCCGTTCACCTTCCTGGTCTACACCGATATTTTTTCCATGGCGATGCTGCTCGGCGCGCTGTATGCCACCATGAACGGACGCTCCACCATGGCCGGGCTCATCTGTTCGGGCAGCATCCTGGTGCGCCACAACAACATCTTTTTCGCGCTCATGCTGATGGCCTGGATCGTCGCCGAGAAAAAGCGCGCGCTGGCTGGCTTTGTGCCTGCATTTATACTGTTTGGCGGAGTGATGCTCTGGTGGAACAGGGGCCTCGTGGCCGGTGACGCCATGCACCATCCGCCGGGGATTTACACCGGCAACCTCTTTCTCACCCTGATCATGCTGCTGGCGTTCTTTCTCCCGGTGGCGCTCGACCTGCTGGGGGAATTTCGTCTCGACGAGCGCGGACGTCGCGCGCTTCTGCTCTGGGCGGTGCTGGGCGCGCTGTTCGTCTTCGCGTTTCCAAACAACCATCCGTACAACCATTCCGCACAGCTCGTACGCAATTTCGTGCTGGAGTTTTTCACCCGCGATCTGGAGCATCGCTTGCTGTTTCTACCGCTGCTGGCAGCGGTCGCCTGGCTACTGGTGGCCGATCCCCTGCGGACCCGGCATGGCGGGCTGCTCTATGGCGTGTCGCTGGCCTACTTGCTGCCCATCTGGCTGGCCGAGCCGCGCTTCTGCCTGGTCCCCCTGGTCCTGTTCACCCTGTTTCGCCAGACCCGCGGGTGGCTGGTGGAAACCGCCTGCGTCGTGGTAAACGTGGGATTCTGTGCCTATCTGCTGAGCATCATGCTGAGCCGTCCCCGCTTTCCGTTCTTCCTTTAGGAGGGTGTTTGGATTGGCTTCCACGTTGCGAGAAGGACACTCTGGGGCCAAGGTCGTCGGTGCTCGCTTGTATCAAAACGCAGGCGTACTTGACGGAGGTACGTCGAGGAGCACAGCGCGGAGGACCAAGAGATCGACCCAGAGTGTCCCCGCAGTAGCGAGATACCATTCCAAACCCCGCTCGCCATGCAGGATCCGGGCCCCTCGATGAAAAATATTCCATGGGCGATCCGAACGTGGGCGCCCCATCCTCGCCGGAGGGCAAGACCGTGGGGCACGAACAGGCGTACGACGAGAAGGGCCGCATCAAGCAGCTCTACAACCAGCTGCTCGAGTTGTTGCAGTCGACCTGGATCGATCCAGAAAACGCCCTGCGACAGGAGAGCGCCGGCGAGCCGGTGCAACGCGCTCAGATCTTCTATCCGCAACACTCTGAAGCGTACCTGCTCACCGACGAGCGCTGTCAATTCTCGACCACCCTGCCGCAGAATGAGCTGACGCTGTCCAACCTCTCCAACGTGGAGTTCATGGTAAAGGACCAGGCGGTGTTCTCCGCCTGCCTGGTGCTCATCGACGGGCGCTACGTGCCCCATTATCACACTACCTCGTACATTCCTGACGAGCTGGCAACGTTCGGCGAGATCCTGCAGCGTCCGGAGGACGAGTTCTTCGCCTCGCCGACCGGCGGCATGATGAGCATCCTCCCCATCATCGGGGCCGAGCCGCACCACCTTCCGCGGCCGCTCATCAGCGACCGCGGGGACCGCATTCTCCATTCTTACGTCGTGCTCGACACGCCCACCCAGAAGGCGTCCTACAACCTCGAACTGCCCTTCAACGAGGCTACGTCCGAGTCAACCATCAACCTGATCACCCGGTGGGTGGAAGAGGCGCACGGACACGAGGGGTTCAAACAATTGCTCATCCTCCTGATCCTCCTGGATGAGAATTACCGCCAGGGCTGCTTCAAGCTGGAATGGGACCGCTACCTCGACAAGGGCTACAAGCGCGACCGCCGCGGCTATCACAAGACGCAGAACAAGAACATCGCGCGCGAGGTGCTGCAGATGTTCGCCAAGATCCAGTACGTCACCGAGTTCCACCGCAAGCTTCCCCGGCGGGCCGCCGACAAGAAGCACGAGTATGAGGTGGTGCGCATCAACTCGCCGCTCATCACGCTGACCGAGACCGAGACGTACGTCAAGGAATCCGACGAGGAGCTCTCCTTTGAGGAAGTGCGGGCCAACCCGGACACCGTCCGCGAGGGCTTCTACGTACACATCAACAAGAAGTTTTACGAAGACGTGGCCGGCGAGCGCAAACTGTACACCAAGGTGTGGAAGCGGCTGTCGCGGCTTTCCTCCCAGAAGCACTACTACGAGATGAAGCTGGCGGTGTACCTGGCGGACTGGTTCAAGATCGACGCCGCCGCCCGCGAGACCGGCTGGCTGCGGCGCACGATCAACGACATCGTCGAGAAGTGCGGCTTCCATGTCGACCGCGCCCACCGCGACCGCTTTATCAAGCGGTTGCAGGCGGCATGCGAGTTCCTCCGGCGGGAGCGCTACATCCAGGACTTCACCTCCGGCGAGCCCAACCCGTGGAAGGACACCTGGCAGTTCCAGGCCGCCGACGACTTCCGCCGCAGCATAGGCCAGGAGAACCGGGTAAGCCGCTTCTTCCTGCCAGACGACGAGATCGCGCTGCCTGCCGCTACTCTCCCATCCGCGCCGGTGGCCGCGACGGCACGTCGACGACGGGCTGCAAGTTAGAGCGTATTGAAGACAGGCCGCGAAGCAGGCCGTTAACACAATGGGGGCATCGGCTTGCCGACCTCTGCCTCTTGACGTCTCGAGCCTTTTGCCTCTCGATGGTGAGGCTTTGCCTTTCCATGGCGAGCGTCTTTCACCATCGGGAGGCAAAAACGTAAGCCTGAGAGGCTTCCCCAGAAAAATTTTTCGGCCCGGAGAAAAAAATATCCAGGCCTCTCAAGATCACACTAGATCGCTATGGTTGTCTCGGTTTTCGTCTTTTGCCTTTACATGGTGAAGCGCTTTGCCTTTACATGGTGAAGCGGCTTGACTGGAGCCACAGTTTGCCTTCCGATGGTGACGGAGAGATCGACCGGATGCCCAGCCGGCCTCTGTTCAAGTGACATGCAGGGGAGTGGGCGTTTTGCCTCTCGATGGTGAACTTGTTGCCTCCCGTTGGTGAGCTTTTTGCCTCTCGATGGTGAACTTTTGCCTCCCGATGGTGAGAAATCGACCTTTTTTTGCCTCTCGATGGTGAACTTTTGCCTCCCGATGGTGTTGGGGGGGGCGGGAGAGTGGCTTGCCAGGCCGATCTGGGGCGTGCCCGTCCATGCTAAGTAGATCATAACGAGATCTCTAACGAGTGACTTAACAAAAACGGCGTCCCCATGGGCTCTTGACAGGCCCCTGGGGCGCCGTTAACATGCCCATGAGCGTGAGAGATTTTCACGCATCGTAAACCGCGTCACCATGCCGGTTGCGATCGATTTCGACCCCCAGGCCGGCGCCGTTACGCCGTCTTTAAACCCAGATCTTCCACAATCCGGCACGGTTGTCGCGCCGCTGTTGAAAAACATTCAAAGAGTGGTGCGGTTTCGGAGGAGCATGCTGCAAGCCTATCGTCCCACACCTGTCGACTTGCGCAAACATCAGGCTTCGGTGGCCTCAGGCGCAACTGTTCCACGCCGCTCGGAGATGCTGGAAAGCGCGGCCAGTTTGGAAGCACCGGTGATGCGACTGCTTGAGGAACGGCTGCGCCGGCGTGAACGAGGAGAACTGGGTGACGTGCTCGGGCTGGCCAGCGGATTTTCTCGGCTGGACCGCATGCTCAACGGTCTGCAACCTGGGCTTTACGTGCTGGCCGGCGCGCCCTCGGTCGGTAAGACCACTTTTCTGGTGCAGCTTGCCGATCAGGTGGCGGCAGCTTCAAACGCGCGTCTGCTGCTGGTGTCCTTTGAAAATCCCCGTGAAAACCTGGTGCTCAAGTCCCTGGCCCGGCTGGCCCGGCGCGACTGCCTGGAGCTGGAGCGGGGCCGCGTGCCGCTGCCCGAAGTGCGTCGCGCCTGGGAGCGCTATGCGGCGGTGGCCCATCGCATCTACCTCGTCGAGGGCGGCCCGCAGGTAACCCTTGACTGGCTGCGCGCGCAGGTGTCGGAGGTGAAGCGGCAGGGTGGTCCCTGCGTGCTGCTCCTTGATTACCTGCAGAAAATGCTGGTTAACGTGGCCGGCAACGGCAGCACCAAGGAGAAGGCGGATTTGCTGGCCATGGGCTTGCGGGGCCTGTCCCGGGATCTCGAAACCCCGGTGGTCACCGTTTCCAGCCAGAGCCGGGCCGGTTATCAAGGCGGTGGTGGCCCGCGGATATCCACCCTGGCCACGCTTAAGGAGTCCGGCGAGATCGAATACTCGGCGGACGTCGTGCTCCATTTGCGTCCCTGTGAGCCGAACGATCCACGGGCCGGTCAGGCTGGTGGCGGGCGAGCCCGTCCGATCTGGCTCGACGTGGAAAAAAACCGCTACGGTGAAAAGGGCGAAGTCGCGCTTACCTTCCATCCGGCGCTGGCCTCGTTCTATGAGGAGGGCGAGCATGCGGTGTGATCTGGAGTTCTTGCTCTCGTTGGGCTATCGCCGCACGACCGGCGGATTTCGCGCGCGTTGTCCCATTCACGGCTCGGATCACCAGTACAGCATGGCGGTCGACGTGCAGCGTGGCGTATTTTTCTGTCATGCTTGCGGCGCTCGCGGACAGACGGCGGCGTCCGGGGAATCGCCAGTGGCGGCGCCCGCTCGACCGGAAAACTTGTTGCGGGACGTCTTGCGTTTCTACCAGCAGCAGTTTTCAGGTTCCGCTGCGCAAAAATACCTCGAGGGCCGGGGAATCTCCGCGCAAGTCGCCGCCGCGGCTGGAGCCGGCTGGTCTGACGGCCGGCTGGCGCACTGGGCGGTCGGTCGGGGGTGGGCGCTGCCCGCGCTGCAGTCGTCAGGTCTGCTGCGGGCGGACGGCTCGGAAACCATGGCAGGCCGAGTGGTTTTTCCGCTGACCCGGCGAGGCCGCCTGGTGAATCTGTACGGGAGGGCGGTTGCGGCCGGAATTCCCCGCGGCATGGCGCATCGCTACCTGCCCGGGGAGCGGGGATTTTTTCACGAGCCGCCCGCTGACTGGCGTGAGGCCTGCCTCTGTGAGGGTGTGCTGGACGCCCTGAGCGTGCTGGCCAGCGGTTATCCGTGGGCCACGGCGATGGGCGGGCTGCACGGGGTGGACGCCGACACGTTTCCTGGATTGGAGACGGTGGTGCTGGCGCTTGACGGAGACGCCCCTGGCAAATCCCGTTGCGAGTCGTTGGCGGCCGCCCTGTATGGTGCGGGGAAAGAAGTGCTCGTCTTGACCTTGCCGGGCGCCAAGGACGTCAACGAATACTGGATGCGCGAGCGGCGCCTGTCCGATCTCGAATCCCGCGTTCCGCCGTTGCTCGATAAAAAATCTGCGTGCCAGTGGCCGGAAATCCCGCTCCACATGCGTCGCTCAGAGCAGGCGCGCGGTCAGCTCTTCGCGGTAGCTGATGCGGGCCCGGACGTCGTCTCCGGGGCGCACCTCGCGCGGCGGAAAGTCATGCAGGCGCAATTGCCGCCAGTGGGTGCGGGGCTCGAACGGGCTGTTGGTGAGCCGGACTTCGTCGGCCAGGATTGCGACAAACCACACGAAAAATGCGTTGAGATTGCCGGGCCGCACGATTGGGAAAACCAGGTCGCGGCTGAAATGGATTTCATCCAGGGTGAGCCGTTCCAGATCGAATTGGGCGATGCGGACGGCTTCGCTGAGGACCACGTCGTGCTCGGGATCGAAACGGGCAACGCTACCGGTGAGCAGCCGCGGGCCGGCCGATGTGTAGGTGGCGGTGGCGATCTGCAAGTTGCGCTCGAGATGCTCGCGGATGCCCTGCATCACGTGGCCGACGTACTAACCGGACTGACAGGCAGCGATAAACACCTCCAGCCGGTGCGGGATCACCGTGGCGCCGGGCTGGCACAGGCGCTGGCGGGCGTCGACCATGTACTCCAGGACGCCTTCGTTGAGCGCCTTGTCGCCGAGAATCTCGCTGACCAGCAGGTCAGCCCGCTCTCCTTCGGCGGCCAGCGTGTGGGACAGTCCGGAGCGCAGTTCGACGCGATCTCCGACTCCGCTGGATTTCAGCACGTGCCGCGCGATCTCGAGCACGTAGCCGTCGCGGTCGATGCTCGTGAGGTGGGCGGCGCCGGCACGCAGCGCCGACAATCCCAGCAGGCCGGTGCCGGCGCCCAGGTCGAACACGCGCTGGCCGCTCCGCACCCGTTCTTGCAGGGCCCGCTGATAGGCGGCGATACGCGGCCGGTCGTCGAGCATCGCCAGATGATCGGCCAGATGGAAGCGCGGCGCGGAGGCGGGCCAGTGCTCAAGCCCGCCCGGCAGCGGCGCGCTGGGCCAGCCGCGCACGCTTTTGCCAGTCTGCGAGAGCGCGCCCCGCCGCTCCTCGAGTAAGACGGGTTTTTCCCACTCAATCGAATAGCGCTCGAAACCGAACGCGCCCAGTTCGAGGTCCACGCGCAGCGGATTTCCGCGCTGCCAGCGGACGGCGCTCGGGAAGACCAGCTCCAGGCGCTGGTGGGCTTCGAAGAGCGAGGACTCGATAGGGGTTCCCGTTGTGTCGGCCAGCCCCAGCGTGAGAAACATCCGATCCACCGTACCGTCGGTCGGCGTGTCGAGTGCGAAGTGGATGGTGCGGCGTGGCTCGGCCAGCCAGGCGGCGAGGTCGAGCGGTTGGCTGTGCCATTCGCTCCACACCTCCGCGGCGGGCGGCGGATCGTTGAGCAGGCGCGGATGAAGTTGCGCGGTGGCTTCGTTGAGCACGGTGCGCAGGTCGACCCCGAGAGTTTCCTGGTAGTGCGCGACCAGCGCGCGCAGGTGCTCCTCATCGAGGAAGCGCGGCCGCCGCCCGTTGCCGATGGCCACGCGGATGTTCAGCGCCGCCGGCAGGAAGACGCGGCCGTGGCTCCATTCCAGGATGCTGCGCGTCTCGCGCCACCACGCCGTGACGTCGAGCAGCGAGATGAGCGGCGGCTCCAGGATGGCCGCCTGCACGTCCGGATCGCGGTGCAGCGACTCCAGGTCTTGCGCGGGCAGGAAGACGATGCGCTCCTGCACTCCGTTCTCAGCGGCCCAGGTGCGCGCCAGCGCCTGCCATGCGGGCCGTGGCTCCCACGCGTACACGGTGAATCCGCCGTCGCGGGCCAGCAAGAGCGAGAGCAGTCCCAGGCCTCCGCCGGCCACCACCACTGGGCGACCCGGGTGCAGGTGTGCGGATGCGGCCGCCAGATAATGCGGAAAGTATCCGTCCAGGAAGCGGAGCACTTCCTGGGCGGAGTCCAACAGGGGGACGTCGTCGTCGGTCATGCGTTGCAGTTCAGGGAGCCGCGTTGCTCATCGTCGGCACCATTCGAACCGGGCTTTCCTGGCTCCGCGGCCCGGGGCTCCAAATGGTATCCCTGGATGAGCTTGAGGGTGTCCGATCGATATTGCGCCGGACCCCGGTTTCCGCTTCGCGCCATTCTGCCATTCACACGTCATCATACGGCTTCAGACTCCCCTGCCCGCTTGTTCATTCTTGTGCTGCATACCGCGGGAGCTGCACGTTCCCTGCTGATGCCGTTCCTGTGGGCAGAACCGCGCAAGATCGTCGCCGCCGTGTCCAAGGAGCTTCGCTTGTTGTTGTCACTCCGGGTTGGCCGCTGTTTCTTAAAATGTCACTGGAGTTCGTTGCCGACGACCTGGTGAATACCGGCCGGGTGGAACTGGGCGGCCTGTGCCTCATGGCGGTGAACGAACAACTGTGACGTCTTTCACTGTCTTTGCTCTACTATACCGTAACGGCACACGTGGCGGAGGAAGCGGTCTGATGAAGGAAAGGGGCGGGCCACACAAACGGTCCGCCCCTTTCCTTCTCGTCTTCGCTTGTCTCTCGCTGCGCCCGGCGGGCGCCCACGAACCCTCACGGCGCACCGGTCGTCCGTTTGGATGCCCTGGGGTAGCGTGAAATTTGCAGCGGCAGGTTTTCGTAAAGTATTGCCGGCAATACGATCTATACGATCGGCTATCCCCGACTGTTGAGTCGACGGCGGAGCGTGCGGACCTGTTTTTCCAGCGCAGCGAGCGCCTCGAGGAAGTCCTCGTTGACGTCTTCGAGATCGCTGTCGGACAGCCGCTCGAAGTAGCGCACGTAGGAAAGGACGCGGTCGGATTTTGCGCGGCCGTTGCCGGACGCCTCTCCGCCCAGCAGGTGGCGAAGCGCGCTGGCCACGGCCAGCGATTCGTCCGCGCGGAGCAGGTCGCTGGCTTCGCGGGTCTGCTGGGTCGACAGGCCGCGGCGGGCCACCTCGCGGAGCAGCGAGAGCCGGCGCTCGTCCTTGAGGACGCGGGTCAACGAGAGGTGCTTCTCCGTAATGCCGCTGCTCATCAAGGCCTGCACTTCGGCCGGCTCGCGGTTGAGCATGGCCAGCGCCTTCACCCGTGCCTCGGAAAGGCCCACCAGGCGCGCGATCTCTTCCCAGGTGGTCTTGCGAAGCCGCTTCAGCTCGTGCAGGGCCTGGGCCTTTTCTTCGTCTCGCAGGTCTTCCCGCTGCAGGTTTTCCACCAGCGACATGACTCGCGTGGTGGGCGCGTCGACGTCCTTCACCATCACCGGGATCTCAACGAGCTCCGCCAACTGGGCCGCCCGCCAGCGGCGCTCGCCGGCGATCAGCAAGTAGCGGTCGCGGCCCACCGGCCGCACCAGCACCGGCTGCAGCATTCCCTGCTCGCGCAGGCTGTCGGCCAGCTCGCGCAGGGTTTCGTTGGTGAAGGTCTTGCGCGGCTGTTCCGGGTCCGCTTCGATCTGGGACACGGGGAGCATCGTCGTGCCGCCCAGTTGTCCACTGCTTTCCACGAGCCCTCCGAAGAGCTCGTCCATACTGACTCTTTTCTTAGGGGCGCGCGTCTCAAGCATGCACCGTTACCTCCTGTAAAATCTCGCGCGCCAGCGCTTCATAGGCCAGCGCGCCTTCGTGCCGGGGTTCATAAGACGAAAGCGGCTGAGAATACATCATGCTTTCCTTGAAGCGCGTCGATTCTTTAATCTGGGTTTCGAACACGTGGACTTTACCGTTGAGGGTTGCTTTCAGTCCGTCGCGCACGATCTGATTGTGACTGGTGCGGGGATTGGTTCGGGTGAGCAGCACGCCGAGGATGCGCAGGCTCTTGTTGAGCCGCTGGCGGGTGCGCGCGATGCTCTGAAAGAGTAGATTGAGACCTTTGACTGCGAGAAAGTCTGAGACTGGAATGAGAACGTGATCGCTGGCCGTCCACGCGTTGATGGTCAACAGCGTCAGGCCGGGCTGGCAGTCGAGTACGATGAAGTCGTAGCGTTCGCGCACCTCCTCAAGAGCACCTTTTAAGATCATCTCGCGCGCCATCTCGTTGACCAGCTCGATCTCGGCCAGAGACAGATCGATGGACGCCGGCGCGAGAAAAGCTCCGAATGAGGTGGGCAGGATGATCTCAGAGAGCGGAACCGATCCGTGGATCACGTGGTAGATGCTGGTCTCGACCGCGTTGGAATCGAGTCCGCAGGTGGTGGTCAGGCTGGCCTGCGGGTCGAGATCAACCATCAGCACGCGGTGGCCCATGCGGGCCAGGGACGCCGACAGGTTGAGCGCCGTGGCGGTCTTGCCCACGCCGCCCTTTTGATTGGAGATCGAGATGACGGGCACGAGCGCGCTCCTCCGAGGTTGTACGCTTTTCAAATGGACTTGAAAATGGACTTGAAAGGAATTCCACAGGGGAGCGCGCGATTCCTGGTGCGAGGAAGGTTGCCGCCGGGTCGAGTAGCCTGGAGGCGATGAAGCCCTTTTCCACGCCTGGCTGCGACATAGCCTTGATCCTTCGGTTCCCTGCGTGCTCATCCGCTGGCACGTGACCAGCGAGGAGTTCCGCCAGGCCAGCGACGACGTACTGCGCCTCCTGCAAGAGCAGCAGGTGAGCCGCATTTTGAACGACACCACCGACCTGCCCATCATCTCCGCCGCCGATCAGCGCTGGGTGGCAGAACGACTTTGTGCCGCGCGGCATTGCGGTCGGCTTCGCGCAGTGGCCCTGGTGAACTCGCGATTCTACTTCAACCGGGTGGCGGTGGACACAGTCGTGGCGCAACTGGATCCGGATCAACTGCTGGTCGAATACTTCGAAGACGCGGAAAAGGCGCGCGCCGGGCTGCGGCGGATTTTTTTTTGGAAACCGCCTACTCCTGGACCCGCTGCGGGCCGCGCGCCTCCCCTGCCCGCCCGGCAAACGAGATGCGCGGCCGCTCGGAAGGCGAGGGCATCTGCTCCACCGCGGCAGCCGCTGATTTGATGCCGGATGGCGCGGGGGGCTGCGGCGCCGGGCGCGCTGACGGAATTTCCGGCGGAGGCGCTTCCAGCACCGCCTCGTGGCGCGGGATGCGCAGCACCGGATTGCCCAGTTCGCGGCGCACGTGGGCCAGGATCTCGCGGCAGAAAATGATGCGCTCGCGATCCATGTCCCATGCGAAGTCGGTGATGGATTCCAACATATCCCGATGCAATTGAACGAAGTCGGTGGACGCGGCGTCCTCGTACTCACCCATCTGCTCCTCGTAGAGAAGCAAGAGGTAGTTGAGGATGTCGGCGGTCTTCTTATAAAGCTGCGGCATCTGTCCGGGATCCCGCTCTCCGTTGAGGATGGCCTCGATGCGACGCAGGTTGCGCAGCGCGCGATCGTAAAGAAAGCGGAAGAGGTCCATTTCCCCACTGGTGGTGACCATGACGCGGAAATATTCGCCGACCGCGTCGTCGAGAGGGAGCGTGTTCTTCAGCCGGTTCAATCAGCCACCGTGAGCAGGTCGAGAACGGTTTCCGGCGCGGGGTCCGCGGCCTCGACGATCTCCTTGCCGGCCTTGAGGATTTTCTGCATGCCCGCGGAGGGCTGCTCGCCCGGCACGATGCCGAGCGCGGTGGCGCGCGAGCGCGCCCGGGCGAACTGCTTCTCCAGCGTCTCGCGGATCTGGGCCACCAGATCTTCGTCCGGATGGTGAGGAATGGGGAACGCTTCCTCATCACCCATCACGTCCTCGTCGTCATCGTCCTTTTTTTTCACGCGATCGGTGAGCGCTTCGGTGACCTGATCGAAAAACGCGGCCAACCGCTCGCTGTGGCCGGACTG
>VGFD01000008.1 GCA_016868975.1 Armatimonadota bacterium
CGGCTCCAGGAAGCCGGGCTGCCCTACCTGGTGATTCTCACCGACCCCACCACGGCCGGCGTGGCGGCCAGTTTTGCCGCCCTGGGCGACGTGATCATTGCCGAGCCGCGGGCCATCATCGGTTTTTCCGGAGCGCGGGTGATCGAGCAGACCATCCGCCAGAAGCTGCCCGAGGGATTTCAGACCGCCGAATTCTACCTCGAACACGGATTTATCGACAAGGTCGTGCCCCGCAAGGACTTGAAGTCCGCGCTGGTGCGGCTGCTGCAATTCTTGACGTATGCGAGCGCGGCGAGGGCCGTTTCCTCATGATCGAGGCTGTGGAGCCAGGAGTATGAAACCAGCCATCAAGGCCGTGCTGGAGGTGGAGACGCCTCTGCTCGAGCTGGAAGAAAAGATCAAGGAACTGAAAACCGTGAACCAGAGCGGAAAAATCGATCTCTCCCGGGAGATCGAGGCGCTGGAGCGGAAGGCCGCGCAGCTCAAGAAGAGCATTTACGAAAACCTCTCTCCATGGGAGAAAGTGCTGCTCGCCCGCCATCCAGAGCGCCCCAATACCCTGGAGTACATCCAGGCCATGTGTACCGACTTCTTCGAGCTGCACGGGGACCGGCTGCACGCCGACGACGCCGCCATCGTGGGCGGCTTCGCCCGGCTGGAGGGCCGCCCTGTGATGGTGATCGGCCACCAGAAAGGGCGCGAGACCAGGGAAAACCTGGCGCGCAATTTCGGGATGGCCAATCCGGAAGGCTTCCGCAAGGCGGGCCGCTTGATGCGGCTGGCGGCTTCCTTTCGCATCCCGATCTTGACCTTCATCGACACGCCGGGCGCATACCCCGGCATCGAGGCCGAGGAGCGCGGGCAGTATGAGGCCATCGCGACCAACATTGCCCTGATGACTTCGCTGCCGGTGCCCATCATCGTGACCGTCATCGGCGAGGGAGGAAGCGGCGGCGCGCTTGCCATCGGGGTGGGCGATCGGGTGCTCATGCTGGAGCACTCGGTGTACTCGGTGATATCTCCGGAGGGGTGCGCGAGCATCCTCTGGCGGGACGCGGGCAAGGCGCAGGACGCCGCGCGCGCCCTGCGGCTGACCGCGCAGGACCTGCTGCGGCTGGGCGTGGTCGACACCGTCCTCAGCGAGCCGCTGGGCGGCGTGCACCGCGATCCCGAGCAGGTGTACCGCAAGCTTTCGGGCTTCCTCCAGGAAGAGCTCGAGGCGCTGGGCGCGCTCCCTCAGGAGACACTGCTCGAGCGTCGCTACCAGAAGTACCGCAAGATGGGTGAGTTCGCGATCGCGGAGGGCGCACAGCGCACCCACTCTCCCGTCTAGGCACGGGTTGGAACAGCCGACGCCCCCCTGCTGCGCGGCATGGTTTACCGCCCGTCTCCCGACGGGCCGGCAGGTGCGGGGACCGCCTGTATTGAATTTTTTCCGGCACGGTTGTGTGCTGGAGGCCGAACATGGCGCTTGTTGGAAATCCCCGGGTGGCGGTCGGCGAGCGGTTGCGGGTGATCGCGGTGAACGTGCTGTTCACCGCGGGCATCGCGCTGATGGCGTATGTGCTGCTGCTTACCTGGCAAGAAAAACGGCGGGAGACCCTCGAGAAGGAGCGCGAGGTGGCCGCCATGCGCGCCTTCCTGGCCAAGGTTGTGGCGCAGAATGACGACCTGAAGCGCCAGGTGCGGTTTCTCCAGACTCCGGAAGGCGTCGAGAAAGTGGCCCGCGAGCGGCTCGGCCTGATTCGCGTCAACGAGACTTCCTACGTGGTCATCAATGCGCCCACGCTGAAGGACGCACCCGAGCCGCGGTCTACCCCGAAGCCCCCGGCCGAGCCGGCCGGCTCGCCGTTATCGCGATGGTTGGGCCATTTCTGGAACAGCGGGGATTGACGGGCCAGGAATGCCGCCCGTATAATCAAGGCGTCAAGGTAGCGGTCGACCGTCCCTGGTGGGACTCAACCAGATCCCAGAAAGAGGGATGTCCTTGGAAGTCGGCTCGGTGGTCGACGGGGTAGTTACCGGCATCACCAACTTCGGTGCCTTCATCGAGTTGCCCGGGGGGAAGATGGGACTCGTCCATATCTCCGAGGTCGCGGACATCTACGTAACGGACGTACGCAACCACCTCAAGGAACAGGACACTGTCCAGGTCAAGATCCTGGGTATCAACGACCGCGGCAAGTACGATCTGTCCATCAAGCAGGTGGGCCGCCCCGACCCTGTCGCGGCGCCTCGCGCAAGATCCCCACGCGGCCGCCGCGACGTGGGCGACAGCGGGTTTGAGGACAAATTGTCGCGGTTTCTGAAGGAGAGTCAGGAGCGCCAGGGGGATTTGAAGCGCAAGACCGATTCCAAGCGAGGACGCGGCCGATCAAAACCGTAACCTGGGCCTGTCTCGACATCGGGACGAATTCCACGAAATTGCTGGTTGCGCGCGTCGTGCCGTTCAGCGGACGAGCGCCCGAAAAGCTGCTGCACGCCATCGTGATCACCCGCATGGGCGAGGGGCTTGGCGACACCGGCCTGATCGGTGAAGCCGGCCAGCAGCGAGCCCTTGACGCGATCCACGAATTGCTGCTGGCGGCCGCTCCCTATTCGCCGGAAGGCGTCTGTGCGCTGGGCATGGAGGCGTTTCGGCGCGCCTCCAACGGGGCGGTGCTCGCGGCGCGGATTCAGGCGGACACCGGAGTGCCGGTCCGCATCCTGGCCGGGCGCGAGGAGGCAGCGCTGGGGCGGGAAGGCGTGGTGCGCGCCCTGGGTGTCCCCGACCCGCTGCTGCTGGTGGATATCGGCGGCGGCAGCACGGAGCTGGCCCTGACCGATCCTCCCTGGGAAGTCAGCGTCCCGCTGGGCGCCGTGGTGGCCACTGAAGGCTGGCTGCGCGGGGATCCCCCGGGCGCTGAGACAATGTCGACGCTCCGGGCGGCCACTCACGAGCGGCTCGCCGCCGCGTACGCCGAGGCGCCCCGCACAGGAGCGCCGCGTCTCGTCGGAGTCGGCGGAACGGTGACCACCTATGCCGCCATCGATCTGGTCCTCGACGAATACGACAGCGCGCGCGTGCACCAGCACGTGCTCAGCCGCGCGCGAGTCGCAGAGATCACACAACGACTGGCCGCCCTTCCCCTCGCCGAGCGCCGCCAGGTTCCCGGTTTGCACCCGGCGCGCGCGCCGGTGATTCTCGGCGGCGGCGTGCTGCTGGAAACCGCCATGGAGGTATCCGCCTCCCAGAGCCTGACGGTCAGCGAGGCGAATCTGCTCCACGCCTACGTGGTCGAGCAAGCCGAGGAGGCGGTATCCAGACAGAGGTCTGCGCAACATTGACGCCTGCTTCCAGAGCCGGTTGCCGACAGGCTCTGGAAGGAATCGGCCTGACGAGCGGGCGAATGCACAGCGGATAAGCGCGTGGCGACGAGCGCCCGAGCGCCGCCGGGAGGGCCCCCTGAAGGTGGAATCACAACTGGATCTGGCAGCGGCCCTGGCGGAGATCGCGCGCCTGGGGCAGAACGTGGAGCGTCTCCAGCAAGACGTCGCGCGGGCTGAGTTCAACCTGTACACGGTGTACCAGATCAGCAAGACGCTGGGCGGCGTGCTGAGCATGGAAGAAGTGCTGGGCCACGTGACGGACATGATGGCCGAGGTCATGACCGTGCGCGGCTGTTACGTCCTGCTCCCCACTGAAGATCAAGACGCGCTCACGGTGCGTAGCTGGCGTTTTCCCATGCGGGACGGCGACGACCCTCCGCCCGCGCTGGAGCTGCGCGAAAGCGAATCAGTTCCGGAATGGATCGAGTCGCTGGAAGGCGAGGCGCTCGCCGTCAGCGATTTCAACAATTCCCTTTTTGGGCGCGCCTTTCCAGACGGGGCGGAGCAATTGCAGGCGGCCGGCGTGAAAATCGTGGTGCCGCTGGTCTACAAGAAACGCCTCATGGGATTGCTCGCGCTGGAGGAAAAGTATACCAACGCCGAGTTCGGTCCGGCCGATTTCCAATTTTTGTCAGTGCTCGCTCCGCTGGCCGCCAATGCGGTTTCCAACGCGCAATTGTACGAGCAGGCGATTCTCGACGGCCTCACCCGGCTGTATGTGGTGCGCTATTTTCGCCAGCGCTGCCGCGAGGAAATCAAGCGCGCCTACCGCTACGGAAAACCGGTCAGCTTGATTTTGTGGGACGTCGATCATTTCAAGAATATCAACGACACCTACGGCCACCTGGTGGGCGATCAGGTCTTGCGGGAACTGGGCCACTTGATGAAACACGCCACCCGCGTCGATGTGGATATCGTGGCGCGCTACGGCGGCGAGGAGTTCGTCTTCCTGCTGCCGGAAACCCCACGTGAGGGCGCCCTGGTGCTGGCCGAGCGCGTGCGCCGTCGGGTGGAGCAGCATGCGTTCACTTCCCGGGAATTGTCCCTCACGGTAAGCGGCGGCATCGCGGCCTTCCCGGTGGACGCGCGCGACTACGCGTCCCTGGTGGCGCGCGCCGACGACGAGCTATTCCGTGCCAAGCGGCACGGCCGCAACCGCGTGTGCGTCCCAGGCATGACTCCGGAGGCGGTCCGCGAGTCAGTGCCCAACGTGTTACCCGGGGCGCCGCCCTCGTTCGGATAGGCAAACCAAATACGCCGGAGTGGCGAAATGGCAGACGCACGGGACTTAAAATCCTGTGACCGCAAGGTCGTGTGGGTTCGAATCCCATCTCCGGTACTTACTTGAATCCTCTTCCATCCGTGGGCCGAGTCTGCTATCCTGGAGTATGATGGATTCCCCTGTCTTGAGAGGCGCCTGAAGGCATGGCCGCAGGGAAGCGCGCGACCCGCAAGCTCGATCCCGATAAAGAGCTGATGCTCCGCCATCACGCCCACGTGTCCACCATCCGAACCGAGTGGTGGACCATCCTCACGCTGCTTCTTACCCTGTACGGGCTGTCCGGCGCCTGCGCGCCAGACGTGGAGCGATGGCGGGGCTACCTCGTCGAGCAGTGGCGCGCCTGGACGCAAGGCGAGCAGCGCGCCCTGGAGGGTGTCGCGGTGGTCGTCTCCGATGAAGGTGGGCGGCGCGTCGTGCGCCTGTACGCGGTGGACCGCGAGCGTTCGGTGGCCTCGCTGATCCGCGGCGGGCTCTCACGGACCGCGGTCGAGGTGCGGCCGAGCGGGGAAATCCGCTTTGCCCCCGGCGGGGCCGAAGAGTGGAAGCGACTGCGGGCGCTGGTGGCAAAGGTGACCCCGCCCCGCCAGCGCGTCCAGGTGGCTCGCCGCCGGCCTCCTTACGCGGAGATTACCCTGCAATGAATCCGGATGTTGTCCACAGGAATTCACAGCGATCCACAAATCTCGACGTGCGATATATTCAATGGAGCCAGAATGGCCTTCCAAAATGCCGCGGAATTCAGCACCGCTGGACGCTCCGGATCGGCTCCGAAAATTCGATGCGCTGCGCCAGCGCGGCCTGTGGGTATGTGGATAGATTGGATAATCGACAGGCCGCGCCTAAAATGAATAATAATCCATCGTAAATTCGGGAGGAGAAGGATCTGGTGCTCCCGAAATCGGGGCGGCACGTCGCCATCATCGAGGCTGTCGTTTGAGGAGCCCGGTCGCTCAATGGAAGAGAAGCAGATCTGGTCAGAGGTCAACAAGATCATCAAGCGCTGCGAGCGTAAGCGCAAGCGCCATGAAGCCACCGCCCGCAAGCGCGGCACCGCGGAGGAGGCGTTGCCCGCGCCCTCCACTGGAAGCGCCCGCCAGAAAAAGTACAACGTGTTCATGCTCGCCGTCGAAGACATCATGAAGCGCGAGCACGAAGTGAACATGGACATCACGCTGCGCGGCGACATGGCCCGCGCCTTCCATATCACCATGGCCATCGGGCGCTACCTGTGGAACAAGGATGAGGACGCCATGGTGGGGCAGATCATGCAGGCCGGCGTCGAGCAGATCATCAACGAGTACAACTCCGAGGTCGTCATCAAGGAGGCCAAAAAGGTCTTCAAACCGATGCTCAAAGAACTGCTCCGCGAGATGGAAGACGAGGAGCTGTAGCTCCGCGGCCTGTATCCACGGATTTTACCACCCGTCTTCCGACGGGCGCGGCCCCTGCAACGCGCGCCGCCACGCGTTCACCGTGCGGCGCGCCACCTTCACGCCGTGCCGTTCCAGCGCCCGCTGCAAGTCGGCGTCGCTGGCGCATCGGTGCTCCTCCACCAGGGTCCGCATCAGCTTGAGTCCGCGCGTCTTCGCGTCCTGCCGCTGGTCGCGGAAGAGCGTTCGCAGCGGAATGTCCCCGGCCGGCGCCGCCACGTAGCGGCCGCGCACCAGCCGGGTGACCCAGGAAGCGTGTACCCCCAGATCAGCAGCCACACGCTTCATTTCCAGCACGCTCAGATCGTCCTCGCGGCCGCTCAGAAGGAAGGGCTCCTGCGCACGGCAGGCCACCTCGGTCACGCGATGGACCAGGCTGTAGCGCACGTTGATCCAGTTGATGCGGCGACGCAGCCGGCTCCAGTGGGTAACGTCATCGGACTGCCTGCCGGCGTCTCGCAGCAGGGCCTCCACGGCCGCCTCGTCCACTTGATAACGCAGCCGATCGTGGAACATTTCCAGGTGCAGGTGCCCGTCACGGATCTCCACCCGCGCAACCGCTTCCGACGCAGTGCCCGTCGCTTCTGACGGGGGGCTGAACATGTCGGCGATGGCGACGCGGTCCAGGACGTGACGCTGGAATGCGGTCAGCGCCTCGAGGTCGATCCCGGTGGCCTCGGCAATCTCGGCAAGCGAGCCGCCGCTCCCGGTCAAGAAGTATGCGCTGAAGACGGTGGGCCCGAGCGCCCGAAGCCGATCCACCAGCGGTCGATGGGCCTCGAGCAGCGCTTCGACATCGGTCGACAGCCGCGCGCTTGTCGACGCGACCCCGCCCACCGCGCTGAACCGTCGCGGAATGATACGGATCGCGCGACACAGGCCGTTTCCCCGCCAGAGACGGACGAAGAGCGGGTCTTCCTCAAGCTCTCGGACGTGCTGCCAGAAGGCGGTCTCATCCTGGGATAAAACGCGGGCCAGATGCTGGCCGGTCTGCAGGCCGGTGGAAACCAGATGCTCCAGCCGCCCGACAAGCTCGGCCACGCCCGGCACCTCCCTTCACACGAAACGCGAAGAGGCCCGCACACGAACGGGCGTCCCACGCCTACCTGACGAGGGCATGTTCGGGAGCGGCTGCGGGTTCTCCCTCAGACCTCTCGGGCCTCGCCCCGATGGAAACGGTCGCGGGGGAGGATTGCGACCTGACGGGCGTATTGCAGGTGTTCGGCGTGTTTGGAGCCGCCGACAGGAGTCGAACCTGCAACCTGCGGTTTACAAAACCGCTGCTCTGCCATTGAGCCACGGCGGCGTCTCTACGGGTCCTACGATTGTAATCGACCCGGCCGCAATCGTCTAGCCCTCCTGCCTGTCCAGACTGCCTGTCCAGACAGCGACAGCCCGCAGTGGCGGTGCCTTCCAAGGCAGGACGCCGCCCCGTGCGGTGGAAGTGGCGCGCCGTGCGGAAGCGATTGGGTCGGCTCGCAATGGTACTGGTGGCGCTGCTCTTGTGCCTCGCGGCCTCCCGCGCCCAGGTGCAGACCGAGCAGCCGCCGCCCGGTGCGCCCACCACCGCGCCCGCGCCGGGAGAAACACCGCCGTCACCGGACGCGGAAGCCTCACCCGGCCTGGAAGCCTCACCCTCGCCGAGGGCGAGGCCGCTCATCAAGACCGGGCGCATCGACGTGCACGTGCTGCGCTTCGGGTACTTCCGCTGGCGCTACCGCGTCGAAAACGGCACCGCCAACGACGTCACGGCGATTCACATGCTGGTGCCCACCGAAGGATTCGACTCGCGCGCGATCCCGCTCGGGCCGGGCGGATGGCTTGCGCGGCGGGAGCCGGCGCAGGGCTCGTGGAGCGGCAGCTGGCTGCTCTCATGGTACGGCGTGGGGCAGAGCCGCATCATGGCAGGCACCTTCATGGACCTCGACATCCGCTCCGGCGCTCCCATGCTGAGCGGCACGAAGAACGCCCGCATGCTGTTCGCAGCCGCCCTTCCCGAGCGCCTGGTGCGGCCCTGGGACGAGGCCTTCCTGACGCTGCCGGTCAAAGAGACGGCGCCGTCCGGGCCGGAGCGCACCGAGCTGGGCGGGCTGCCCTTTCCGGCGTTTGCCTACCATCCCCCGAAGGGCCCCGTCACGCCGATCCAGGATGCCGAAAAGGTGGAGCGCGTCGTGCTGCAGATTTTCGGCGAGGGACAGCACTCGGGTGAAGCCTTCCTCCTCTCGGCGCGGGCGCGCGACGTCATGATCGCCACCCTCGAGCGCGGCACGTTGCTGGTTCCCACCCTCCCGCAATTCGATCAGATGATGGTGGGACGCGACGAGCGCATCCACCTTGATCCTCAGGACGACGCCACCATCCGCCTGCGCTGTTTCTCGGTCACCTACGGCCGCCGCGCGCCGCCCGCGCGGCTCAGCCAGCATGACCTGAAATATCAGATCGTCAGCGGCGAACGAGCCGCGACGGAAGCGCCGGTGGCCCACGCGAACCTCGCGACCTTTCGGGGGATCCTCGAGCGCGCCGATCAGATGACCCCGCAACTGGCCACGCCCGTCGGCCAGGATTATCCGGATCTCATGACCCAGTGGGCACTGTGGCGCCAGGAGCGCATCCTGACCGGACAGCCGCTCGACATGCGCGACGTCGAACGCGACCTGGGATTGTATTATCGCATGGCCGGCTTGCGCCGAGTCTACCTCAACCCCATCCAGGTGCGCGAGCTTTCGCGCCGCATCTGGGCTGACACGGATCGTCTACTGTATCCGACGCTGCCTCTGTAAGTATAAATAGAAAAACCCCCGCGGAACGGAGGTTTTTCAGGTCTCAGTGCGAGCCGTTATCTAGTAGTGCTTCTCGCCCAACGTCTTCTCGATTTTGCGTTTCACGCGCTGCAACGCATTGTCGATGGACTTCACGTGGCGATTGAGTTCCTTGGCCATCTCCTGGTAGGACTTGCCTTCCAGGTAGGAGAGCAGCACCTGGGACTCGAGCTCGCTCAAGTTTTCTTGAATTTTCTCGCGGAGGTCATCCGACAGCTCGTGGCTGATGAAGACTTCTTCAGGGTCGGTGATCTTGGTGCCGGACAGGATGTCAAGCATCGTGCGATCGGAATCTTCGTCGTAGATCGGCTTGTTCAGCGAGATGTAAGAGTTCAGCGGAATGTGCTTCTGACGAGTTGCAGTCTTGATGGCGGTAATGATCTGGCGGGTGATGCAGAGCTCGGCGAAAGCCCTGAACGAAGAGAGCTTGTCGGCGCGGAAGTCGCGAATCGCCTTATACAGGCCGATCATGCCCTCCTGGATGATGTCTTCCCGGTCCGCTCCCACCAGGAAGTATGACTTGGCCTTTACCCGAACGAAGTTCTTATATTTGTTGATGAGGTACTCGGTCGCGTATTCATCGCCCCCCTTGGATAGCTTCACGACCTCCTCATCTGGCTCCTGGCTCAGGTTGGCCATATACGAATTCTGGAGCTTCAACAAGTGTACGCCCTCCATTGGAGAGATTCGGTGCCCGAAACCTTTACTATTATAGGGGGGAGGGGATCGGAAGTCAAGCCTGAAAACGGCCCATTTGAGCCCGCGGGCGAACGCCGCAAACCCTCACCACGTCAGCGTTTCCGACGTTCTCCCCGGTTTGCCTCCCGGGGCCGCCGCCGCCCTCACCCCGCGTCGTCCGCGTCCTGACGCCATTTCTGACCGATAGTGAATTACCCTCACCACAGACAAACAGCACCGGAATGTCTTCCGGTGCTGTTCTTAACGCTTGTTGTCGGGGGGGCGAGTCTACTCTTCCTTGCCCTGGGCTTCCTGTGAGAGGTTCACGGTGTCCTGGGTGTTGATGGACTCGATGCCCTGAGCGCCCTGGTCCTGCGTGGCGGCCTGATCCGCGCCGCCGGCCTGGCTGGTTGCGCCCGCACCCGCTGCTTGCTCGGAAGCGCCCGCTTCGCCGGCCTTCGAGCTGCTGCTGGTACTGCCAATGCTGCCAATTTCGTCGATAGAGTCGTTCGCCATCTTGTCTGCCTCCTGGAATCTGGTTGCTGTCGCTGAAAGTATCATCACACGGGGGCCCAGGCCGATCAATCCCCTCTGGAGTTCACAATGTTAACAGATTGTGTTCAGCCTGTAAACCAGTGTTCACAACTTGAATGAATCCTACGTTTTCATGCGGCTCCGCACCGCCTCATACATCAAGAGCGCGCCCGCCACGGACACGTTCAACGAGGCCACTGTGCCCCGCATGGGAATTCCCACCACCTGGGTGCAGTGCCGCTCCACCAGCTGCCCCAGCCCTTTCTGCTCGCCGCCCAGCACGATGGCCACCGCGCCGCGGAAATCCGCCTGCCGGTAATCCAGCTTCGCCTCCGAGTCCGCGCCGATGACCTGGAACGCCTCGTCCCGCAGCATGTCCAGAAATCTCGCCGTGTTCTGGATCTTCACCACCGGCATGTGTGCGTCGGCCCCCGCGGACGCCTTGCTCACCGTGGGCGTCAGCCCGACCGCCCGTCGCGGGGGGATGGCCACCCCGTGGAAGCCGGCCGAGTCCGCCGTGCGGATCAAGGATCCCAGGTTGCGCGGATCCTGGATCTCGTCGAGCACGAGCAGCAGCGGATCCTCGTCGCGCTCGCGGGCGCGTGCCACGACGTCCTCGAAGGAGGCATACGCGCGGGTGGCCACCGAAGCCACCACGCCCTGGTGGTTGGCGCCGCCGGTGAGCCGATCGAGCACCGTCTTGTCCACCACCGTGAACGGGATCTTCTCTTCCCGCGCCCGTCGCCGGATCTCGCGCACGGCGTCGGCCTCGTGCATCCCCTCTTGCAGGAAGAGCTTGTCCACGGCCCGCCCGGAGCGCAGCGCCTCCAGCACCGGATGGCGTCCGTACAAACTCTCCTCTCTCAAGCGCGCCTCCAGCGCACGCCCTGCGGCGTGTCTTCCAGGAGGATTCCCTTCGCGGCCAGCTCGGCGCGGATCTCGTCGGAGCGCGCCCAGTCCTTGCTGGCCCGCGCGTCCTTGCGGGCCTGGATGGCGGCCTCCACCCAGTCGTCGGGGTTTTCCTCCTTGAGGTGGTCGACCAGCTCCAGGCCAAGCACGGCGTCCAGCGACACGAACAGATCCGCGATGGCGCGGGCGTCGGCGCCGCTCAGCGTCCCCGCCGCGATCCACTCGTTGGCCTCGCCACGCAGCGTGTGCAGCGCGGCCAGGGCGCGCGACGAGTTGAGGTCGTCGTCCATGGCGGCTTCGAAATCGGCGCGCGCCCGCGCCACCTTTTCCCGCACGACCGGCGTCTCATCCCCGGCGCCATGAAGATAGTCGCGCAGCCGCTCCAGGAAGTCGTACACGTTCTTCACCGTCCTGGCCGCTGCGTCGAGCCCGTCGAGGGTGAAGTTGATCTGCGAGCGGTAGTGGCTCCCTATATATAAGTAGCGGATCGCGTACCAGGGCTTGCCCTCTTCTTCCAGCAACTGGCGCAGCGTGTAGAAGTTCCCCTTGGACTTCGACATCTTGCTGGCTTCGACCAGCAGGTGGCGGCTGTGCAGCCAGTAGTTGACGAACTTCTCCCCGGTGTAGCCCTCTGATTGCGCGATCTCGTTCTCATGATGCGGAAAGATGTTGTCCTCGCCGCCGGTGTGGATATCGAAGTGCCTGCCCAGGTAGTGCATGCTCATGGCCGAGCACTCCAGGTGCCAGCCCGGGCGTCCCTTTCCCAGCTCGGTCTCCCAGAAGACCTCGCCATCCTGCGGGTCCCAGGCCTTCCACAGCGCGAAGTCCGAGGCGCTTTCCTTTTCGTACTCATCTTGCTTGACACGCGCGCCGGCCACCAGCTCGTCGACCTTGAAGTGGGCCAGAGCGCCGTATCCCTCGAACTTGCGGATGTTGAAGTAGATCGAGCCGTCCTCGCTGCGGTAGGCGTACCCTTTGGCGAGCAGCCCCTTCGCGATGGTCACCATCTCGTCCACGAAATGGGTCGCGCGCGGATATTCCTCGGCGGGCTCGATGCGCAGCGTCTTCAGATCGTCGTGAAAGGCCTGGATGTAGGGGGCGGTGATCTCATCCACCGGGCGCCCCGTGGCCAGGTGCTTCTTGATGATCTTGTCCTCGATGTCGGTAATGTTCATCACCTGGATCACGCGGTAGCCGCGGTATTTGAGATAGCGGCGGAGCAGATCCTCGAACGCGTAGGTGCGGAAATTGCCGATGTGCGCGAAGTCGTACACCGTTGGCCCGCAGGTGTACATGCGAACGACGCCCTCCTCGATGGGCACGAACGGCTCCACGGCGCGGGTCATGGTGTTGAAGAACGATACAGGCATGGTGGCATGAAGGTTACAGTTGCGTCCCCCATTTCCTTCAGCGAGGGAGGTCCCCCGCGCCGCGCCTGAGAAGTCCTCATCATGCTGCGCCGCCGCGGATTCACCGTTATCGAGCTTATGGTCACCATCGCGCTGGCCGCGCTGATCCTCGGCGTCGGCATCCCGATGTTGAGCCGCTGGAACCAGGATCGCCAGGTCCCCCTGAAGGCCGAGGTACTCGGCAGCGACATCAGGCGGCTGTTCACCGAGGCAAAGGGCGCCGGGGTGGTGCCCGACCCGCTGCAAGAAACCAACGGCGGCTCCGGCCAGGCGGCCAACGGCTCGTACCAGATAGTGGACGGCGGTTCGGTGGTGAAAACCGAGGCGCTTGACAAGATGACCGTCGTCTACGAATCGGACGTTGGCGGCGCAAACGACGCAATGACCAAGGGTCGCGCGCTTTTTTTCCTCGACGGCAGCGGAGCGCGCCGCGCCGGATTCGTGTTCAAGCCGGACGGCACCGCGGTTCAGCAGGGGCGGATCATCTTGACCAACGGCAACGCCGCATACGAGATCTCGGTGTCCACGTTGGGACACGTGAAGGTCACCCAGACGACCGCCAACGCGACCGCTTCAAATACGCCCACCAATTAGGCGACCGCGCTCTTTTCCTTCATCGCCAGCGCCACCTCGAGCGCCTTCAGCGGGTTGATGAGCCCGGCGCCCTGCGCGTTGCCGTCGTCCGCCAGGTAATGATCCGCGGTTTCCGTGAGCAGCTTCTTGACGTCGTCGTGGGTGAGATTCGGGTTCGCCTGCAAGAGCGCGGCCGCCACGCCCGACACCAACGGCGTGGCCATCGACGTTCCGGAGATCGCGATGTAGTCCTTGCCGATGTGCGGCAGCTCGGGGACGTCCAGCGTGGAACCCGGTGACAGCGGCGCGAAGACGCTGACGCCCGGCGCGATCAGGTCCGGCTTGCTGAGATTGTCCACCGACGTCGGCCCTCGGCTGGAGAACGACGCCATCTGATCGTCCTTGCGATCCACCGTGCGCTTGTCGTCGAGCGCGCCCACCGTGATCACCCGGGGACTGGTGGCCGGCGTGCTGATGGTGCCCGGCTCGGGCCCCTCGTTGCCGGCCGCCACGACCACCACCAACCCGGCCTCGATCGCCTTCTGGGTAACCTGGGTCCAGGGATCGTCCTTGTGAGACTTGGTGGCGAAGTCGCCCAGCGACATGTTGACGACCTTGATGTTGTACTTGTCCTTGTTCTCAATCACCCACTGGATGCCCTTGATGGCTTCCGCGACGGTGGTGATGCGCACGCCGATCAGGTCGGCATCCGGCGCGGCGCCCTTGATCTTGCCGGCCGACTTCACGCCGGTGCCGGCCGCGTCGCCGGCCACGTGGGTGCCGTGCCCGAAAGAATCGTACGGGTCCTTGCGGCCTTCGGCGATGTCCACCCAGCCCTTGATGCGGTCCTTCAGGTCGGGGTGCGGATGAATTCCGGAGTCGATGATCGCGATGCCCACGCCCTTGCCGGTAAAACCACGCTCCCACATCTTCTCCAGGCCGATGGTCTGGCGCGAGGTGTCGACCTGCGCGGCCGCGCCGGTCTGCGGCGTACCCTCAATGGTGCCGGTGGCGTCCTTCGCGATCTCGGAAAGGTCATTGGGATTCGGGTAGGCGATCCAGGAATTGAGCCGCACGCCCGCTCCGTCGGGCAGGCTGGTCAAGACGCGGCCCATGTCCCTGGGGCTCACGCGGGCCGAGAAGCCGTTCACCAGCGGCAGATCGCGGTCGTAGGTGCTGCCGTTGCGGCTCGTCTTGAGGAGGCGTTTCGCCTTGCCCATCTTCAGCTCTTCACCGCTGTACACGATGATGGGGACGCGACCGTCCCTGGTCAGGTCCTTCTCGGAGAACTGGAAGCTGTCGGGATCGTCGGAAACGGGCAGGCGCGTGGCCTCGTTTCGGCCACTGTACGTGGGTGAAGTCGAGGCATCCGTCCCGGGAAGTCGCTCAATCCGCATGTACTACGGCTGGGCCGCTCCTCATCCTCGGCGAATCCGCTCGCCGGTCTCTGATTACTCTGCCACTGAGACGAGCGTGTTCCAAACACGCGATCAAACGTTGGAACCGGCCACGAAGCGAACCGTCAACGCGCTGATGGCGCCGGCTGGACCAACCCCTGGCTCTAGAACAAGAGTATCATCCGGAGGTCCGTGGATCAATCGCCATCAGGAGCGATTCGCGTTAACAAATTGTTAATTGCCCGGGTGTCAGGCTCAGCCGGCCGCCGCGTCTGCCTGCGACGCGCTGTAGTGCAGGCCCATGCGATACAACAGCGTCTTGACCTCAAACGGCTTCAGCTCTGGAAACCGTGACAGGATGCGCGCCACCACGCCGGTCACGTTGGGCGCCGCAAAGCTGGTTCCGATGTAGTAGAAGTTCGACTGCGAGTTGGCGCGCGGCGCCAGCACCATGTCGCCCTGGGCGTCCAGCCAGATGTGCGGCTTCGGCCCGAACAGCAGCGCCGAGCGGTCGCGCGCGCGGAAGGCGAGCGGATCCTGAAAATAGGTCGAGTTCACCGACACCACGCACGAGAAACTGGCCGGCACGATCCAGTCGTAGCTGTTCGAGGCGGCGCCCACCAGCACCATGTCTTTGTAATAGGCCTGCTCGGCCAGTTCCAGGAAGCGGACCTTCCAGTAGTCGTTGACCTCCTGCTCCAGGCCGAGGCTCAAGTTGACCACCTGGAAGTCGTTTTCCACCGCGTAGCTGAGCGCCGCGTGGAAGACCTCCGGCGAGCATCCGCCCTCGTCGTCGAGCACCCGGAAAAAGTGCAGCTCGGCCTCCGGCGCGGCCTGGTTTACGATCCAGGTGACCGGCGTGCCGTGTCCGTAAGGATCGCTGGGCTCGGCCCACTCCTCGTACTTGCCAGACAGAAAGATCCCGAGGCCCTTCAGTTGCCCTCGCACGGACTCCATCATGGGATGGGCGAGATCGAGGCCGGAATCGAGGACCGCCACTTTCACCCCGGCCCCGGTCGCGCTTCCGATGAGCGTTTTCGGATCGATCGCGCCGTCAAACGGCGATGGCGCGGTCACAAGCGCGCGCCCTCCCCGATCACGTCGTTCACGTAGCGCTGCAGCGCGGATTTCCAGAACGCGAGATGCGGTCCGCCCCTCTCCCGCAGGCGGTTGACCAGCGTGACCAGCTCGTCCGCGGCCTGCTCCCCGGCCGCCGCCACCGCGGTGACCGATTGGCGCGCTTCGTCGACGGCCTCCTGAAGCTTCGCGGCCGTTTCCTGGTGGGGACGGTCGGCGTGCCCTTCCAGCCCGGCCACCGCGCTCTCAAGTCCCCGCAGCAGCACGCTGGAAGTGCGCGCCTCGCGGGCCCGCGCCTCAAGAATGAGCGCCGCGAGTCGCGCGAACTGCGTCATCAGCGAGACCTGCTCGGAGCCGAACGGCGGCCGATCCTTTGCGCGCACCAGCTCCACCACGCCCAGCAGGCGCTTGCCCACAATCAACGGGATGACCAGCAGCGCCGAGCGGTTGCGCTCGAACTCGGCCAGCTCGGCCTGGTCTTCTTCGCAAGCAATGCGCACGCAGCGCTCCATTTTCGTGCGCGCCACTTCGGCGAACAACCCCTTCTCCATCTTGTCGTCGGAGATGGGAGCCGCGCCGACGGCGTGCGCGCAGCGCAGGCTCTTACCGTCGTTGCTCAGGAAAATCCAGCCGGCGTCGGCGTGTACCGCGAGCGCCGCCACACCGAGAATTTCTCGCGCCAGTGTGCCTTGCACGGCGGGCGCGGTGAGTGTTTGCAGGTGCGCGAGATGCTGGGCGATGTTGCGCACCGCCTTTTGGAACGCCGCCTGCGAGCGCTCGCGGCGGCTCTGCAACACCTTGTCGCCGACCACGTGCCACATGAAACCCCAGGTGAAGGGCTTCTTCACGTAATCTTGCAGACCGGCCCGCAGCGCGCTGATGGCCTCGTGATCCGGCGCGTCGGCCGTGACGGCGATGCAGGGCACGCCGGGGATGAGCGCGCGCAGCGCCTGGATGCGCTCGATGGCGCTCTTTTCCGGCGCGCCAGGATTCTCCGGAAGGGTCACTTCCAGGACGATGGCGTCAATCGCACCGGAATGAGCGCGCACCTGCCCCTCCAGCTCATGCAAGGTCCTCGCCAGCAGGAGCGACGGCCTCTCCGGGAGCTTCTCGATAAAGTCGCGCGCGGCGCTGATGGCGCTTTCGTCATCCTCCACCAGCAGCACGGTTCCCACCGCAACCGAAGTCGTTTCGAGCATGGCGATTTTCCCCTTATGTAGATTGGGTCACGTGGCCGGCCGCAGCCAGCTCCTGAAGGGATTTGAGCTCTTCGCGCACCGCGGCAATCTGGGTTTCCCAGAGATCCGCGTACAGTCCTTTTGTCGAGGCCAGCTCGGCGTGCGTGCCGCGCTGCACGATTTTTCCCTGGTCGAACACGAAGACGTCGTCGGCCATCGGCGTCAGCGCGTAGAGACGATGGGTGACGGCGATGACCGTCTGCCTCCCGCGATTTTCCGCCAGGGCTTTGAAGAAGCGCGCTTCGGTCAGCGGATCGAGGGCCGAAGTCGCTTCGTCTAGCACCAGGATCTGCGGCCTGGAGAGCAGCGCGCGCGCCAGGGCGATGCGCTGGGCCTCGCCGCCGGAGAAATTCTGTCCGTAATCCTTGATCGCGGTTTCCAGGCCTTCGGCGGCGAAGCGAGGGTCGCCCACCATGTCAATCTGGGCGTCGCGAAGAGCCTTCAGGGCGCCCTCTTCGTTGAACTCTCCGCTCGCGCTGACCTCCAGGTTGGTTCGAATAGTACCGCCGAACAGGACGGGCCGTTGGGACGCCGCGCAGATGGCGCGGCGCAGCGTGGCCAGCTCGATATCCTTGAGGTCGCGCTCACCGAGGCGGACGTCACCGCCCGGCTCGGGATCGGCGAAGCGCAGCAGCAGATCCAGGAAGGTCGATTTTCCCGAGCCGCTGCTTCCCACGAGGGCCACCAGCGCGCCCTCCTTGATCTCGGCACTTACCGCGTTCAGGGCCGGCGTGGTGGATCCGGGCGGAAGGACGGTGACGTTGTCCGAAGCCGGCCAGGTCACCGGTATAGCCCGTGCTTTCCACCTCTTCGGGCTCGGCCAGGATCTGGCGCAGCATGACGAGCTCCGGGGCGGCCTGGCGGAAGGAGCGGGCCGCGCCCATCAGGCCGATCAACGGCGTGGATAACAGGTTCTGCGCGAGCACGAACACGAAAACCTGGCCGGTGAGCGCCATGCGATCGGCGTCCGTTTTCAGCGCCGGCGCCAGGAAGAACAATACCGCGCCAAGGATGACCAGCGTGCCGGACGCCGTGAAGATGAACATCTGCGTCTGCTCGTCACGCTCGTTGAGGTGCGCGGATTGCTTACCGGTCTGCTCGAGATCGAAAAAAGACTGCCCGAAGCGCTTCATCCAGGCGGCCACGGCGCGGAATACCTTGATCTCGCGGATGCCGACGAGGGCCTGTGTCATGGAATCAAACAGCGAGTTCGCCTGCTGCTGATGGAACGCGGCGATTTCCTCCTCGCGGCCCTTCCACGCAAAATAGGGGAGCGCGTAGCTCAAGTACACCGCCACCAGGATGACGGTCAGCTCCGGCTGGTAGAGGCCCAGAAAGGCAATGACCGCCACGGTGCTGAGCGCGTCGAGGGGCAGCGCGATGACGCTCGCTTCCACCAGATCGTCGAGCCCGGAAGCGCAGAAGATCAAGATCGGCATCAAATTGGACAGGTCCCAGCGGCGGTGGGTCTCCAGCGGAAGCCGCAGCACGTGCCGGGTGGCTTTCGCCGCGTAGCGCATTGCCCAGCGCCGCGCCATGTCATGGCGCGTCGTCTGCAGAATATACGTGAAGATTCCCCGCGCCAGGTAGATTGCCAGCAGCAGCGCCATCCACTGCGGGATCGACAGCGTGTGCTCCATGGGCACCGATTCGGTGGCGAACAGCGAGGAAAACAGCATCATCATGGAAACCAGCGCGCCAATTTCCAGCGCCAGCACCACCACCGAAAGGACGCAGAGCATGAACATCTCGCGTCCGCTGCCCGGCAATCTCTCCGAGACAATCGTGCGTACCAGCCAACCGTAAAGACCCTGACTGGCCTGTTCCTGGTTCATGAAGCCCGCCCGCTTAATACACAAATGAGACAGGCCATCCCGGTCTTCCGGAATGGCCTGTCTTTTGCCCGCTAATGAATTAGAGGCCGATGTACACTCCCGGCGGATGCCAGTAAGCCGGGTGGTAGTAGCCCCACCCGGGGTGAGGGCCGAGGCCGTTGTAGTGCCCCGGGACCCACCACTGCGCGGACACCCGCGGGCCGCCGGCGCCGACGGGCACCTGCTGGCCAGCACCCTGCGCGGCGAGCAGCTCGGCCACGTTCAGGTGAAGCGTGATGGTTCCGGGCTGGTTGCCGCCCGGCTGCGGGCCAGGGCCAGCGCCAGGCAGGCCGGCCTTGTTGATGGCCTCGCGGACGTTCTCCGCGGGCACCAGATACTTCTTCGCTTCCGCTTCAGGAATTTCGTAGAACGCTCCCGTCTTCGGATCCTGCAACAGGCTCATTGAGAGTCTCCTTTCCCATCGTCCAATCCCCGTCTCTACAGGGGCGGCGACCATTCGTGAAGACGGCCCGTCTCCCCTTTCCGGTTCCGGGCAAATTCAAGAATTTTCTTTCCATTGCAGCATAAAGGATTGCGCGCGCAGCATACCCGGAGTGTCAATCGCGGGGCGGGAAAGCGACGAGAATTTCCGTCTCATCCTCATTGTTCCAGGCCACGATTGGTTTGCCCGCCGCATCCAGCGCGACCGCGGGGAAACGGCCCACAGCCGTCTCACCGTCCTTGCCCAGCTTGAGAGGATAGAAGCTCAAGCCCCCGTCGTCACTGGCCTGCGCGCGCACCACGGGACGCCCGCCGACGGTGTCCTCCCAGGCCATCACCACGTCAAGCCCGCGCGCGGCCAGCGCCGGGTGATTGTTGGTGGCGCTCGGACGCATGGCGGTGAGCGGGCGGCCGAAGCCGCGTCCGCCGTCGTTTGAGCGCGCCAGCAACAGTTGAGGCGCGCCCATCAGCGAGGAGGCCGTCCACCAGAACACCAGGGGCTGGCCTTTCGAGGCGACCGCCACGGCGGGCCCGCTCATCGGGCACGACGCGGTCTTCCAGCGATCCGGGCTCACTTCGGTGGGATAGTTGAAGGTGCGGGCACCATCGTCGCTCCACGCCACGTACACGTCGCGCAAGTTGTTTACGTTGTTGCGGAAGGCGAGCCACAGTCGCCCTCCGTCCGCGGACAGGCTGGTGCGGCAGCAGTCGCAGGGCACGCCGGGAAAGCCGCGGCTGGCCTCCACCGCGTCGAAGCGCGCGCCGTCTTTCGAGGAAGCCAGGTAAATGGCCGGGGTGCCGCTTCGCTCGTCGAGCCAGGAGACGAAAATCGTGCCCCGCTCGTCGACCGCAAGCGACTGGAAACACTGGGATGCGTCCGCGTCGCTGACCCGCACGGGCTTCGTCATGTTCTCGGCCACGTCCGCGCCGGAGCGCGAGAATAAAACCGACTTGCCTTTACGCCCGTCAGTCCAGGACAGGTACACGTAGCCCAGCCGATCGACCACCAGCGAGGGCCCTTCGCCGTGCCCGGCCCACGCGGCGCCGCGCTCGTCGCTCACCCGCAGGGGCTTTGACCAGGACTCGCCGTCGGCCAGCGTGCAGGACACCATCACGTCAAATCCACTGCCGTTGCGCTGCGCCCAGGTGGCGTAAATCTTGTTGTTGGGACCGGGGGCGACGCGCGGCGCAATTGCCTTCGCGTTGCGCGGCAGAGGGACGCGCACCACCTGCATGCGCCGCGCGCTCTGGGCGCCAACCGCGCCGCACAGCAAGGCCGCCATCAAAAAAACTACCCAGGATTTTTTCATACCAGGACCGGCTCTTTTTTCGCCGCCCGCTTGCGGGCCGGCTTCGCGGATTTTGTGTTGCGCGGCACCGGGGGCGCTTCCCAGTTGGGCAGCAGAGGCCGCAGATATGCGCCGGTGTAGGAAGCCGGGTTGCCCGCCACCTGCTCGGGCGTGCCTTCCGCCAAGATTGCGCCGCCGCGGTCCCCGCCTTCCGGCCCGAGATCCACAATCCAGTCGGCGCACTTGATCACGTCGAGGTTGTGCTCGATGATCAGCACGGTATTTCCGGACTGCACCAGCCGGTCGAGCACTTCAAGGAGTTTCGCCACGTCGTGGAAGTGCAGGCCGGTGGTCGGCTCGTCGAGCAGGTACAGGGTTTTTCCGGTAGCCCGTCGAGACAATTCGGTGGCCAGTTTCACGCGCTGCGCCTCGCCGCCGGACAGCGTGGTGGCCGGCTGTCCCAGGTGGATGTAGCCGAGCCCCACGTCGCGCAGGGTTTCCAGTTTTCCGCGGATGCGCGGCTGATTCTTAAATAATTCGAGGGCTTCGTCGACCGTCATCTCCAGAACTTCGGCGATGGTTTTCCCCTTGAAATGGACCTCCAGCGTCTCCCGGTTGTAGCGCTTGCCCTTGCACACTTCGCAGGGCACGTACACGTCGGGCAAGAAGTGCATCTCAATCTGCAGGATCCCCTGGCCCTGGCAGGCTTCGCAGCGGCCGCCCTTGACGTTGAACGAGAAGCGTCCACCCTCGTAGCCCCGCATGCGCGCTTCCGGAGAGGCCGCGAACACCTGGCGGATCGGATCGAACACACCGGTGTAGGTGGCCGGATTCGAGCGCGGCGTGCGTCCGATGGGCGACTGGTCGATGATGATGACCTTGTCGATGTGCTCGGTACCGGAAACTCTCTTATGGGCGCCGGGCCGCTCCAGCGCGCCGTAGAACAACTGCGCCAGCGACTTGTGCAGGATGTCGTTCATCAAGGTGGATTTTCCGCTGCCCGACACGCCGGTGATTACGGTAAGGGTTCCCAGCGGGAATTTCGCGTGGACGTTCTTGAGATTGTTCTGGGTGGCGCCGATCACTTCCAGCCAGTGCCCGTTGGGCCGGCGCCTTTCGGTGGGCACCTCGACTTTAAGGGTCCCCTTCAAGTACTGGCCGGTGATGGACTCCGGGCAGGCGGCCACCTCGTGCGGGCTGCCCTGCGCGATGATCTCGCCGCCGTGCCGTCCCGCGCCCGGCCCGATGTCGACCACGTAGTCGGCCTCGCGGATGGTGTCCTCGTCGTGCTCGACCACCAGGAGGGTGTTCCCGATGTCGCGCAGCGCCTTCAGCGTGTCGAGCAAACGGCGATTGTCGCGCTGGTGAAGCCCGATGCTGGGCTCGTCGAGAATGTACAGCGTGCCCACCAGCCCGCTGCCGATCTGGGTGGCCAGACGGATGCGCTGCGCCTCGCCGCCGCTGAGCGTGCCGGCGGCGCGATCCATGGTGAGATACGAGAGCCCCACGTTGGCCATGAAGCCGAGCCGCGCGCGAATTTCCTTGAGTATCTGGTGGGCGATCATCATGTCGCGCTCGCTCAGCTTTGGCGCCAGCGCTTCAAAAAACGCCAGCGCCTTCTCGATGGAGAACGCGGTGATCTGGGCGATATTGTGGTCGTCCACGGTGACCGCCATGGCCAGTGGTTTCAAGCGAGCGCCCTGACACTTCGGACACGGGCGCTGGCTCATGAACTTTTGCACTTCCCAGCGGAACCACTCGGACTCGGTTTCCTTGTAGCGCCGCTCCAGGTTTGTGATGACACCTTCAAAGCGGGTGTCGGCCAGCTTCGTGCCCGGCTGCGGGCCATACAGGATTAATTTCTGGATTTCGACGGAGAGCTTTTCCCAGGGCGTCTTGAAGGAAAACTTTGCCTTGCGGGCCAGCTCCTCCAGGCGCCGCCAGTACCATGCCTCCGCCGGGTTGTGGCGAAAGGACGCGCCGTTGCGCCCGCGCCACGGCGCAATCACGCCGTCGTCGAGGGATTTCTCCGGCTCGGGGATCACCAGCGCCGGGTCCACTTCCAGCCGCTGTCCGATGCCGGTGCAATCGGGACAGGCGCCGTAGGGTGAGTTGAAGGAAAACAAGCGCGGGCTGATCTCCTCGTAGGAGACGTTGCAGTTTGGGCACGCCATGGCTTGCGAGTAGAGATGCTCCTCGCCGTCCACGACCGACACCAGCGCGCTGCCGCCGGCCAGGCCCAGCGCCGCTTCCAGCGACTCCGCCAGGCGCGTGCGGACGCCCTCGCGCATCACCAGGCGGTCGATGACCACCTCGATGGTGTGCTTCTTGTTTTTCTCCAGCGGGATTTCTTCGGAGACTTCGTACAACTGGCCGTCGACCCGCACCCGCGCGTATCCCTTGCCGCGGATCTCGTCGAACAGCTTGTGGTATTCGCCCTTGCGGCCGCGCACCAGCGGGGCCATCACCATAAAGCGGGTGCCTTCCTTCAGCTCCAGCACGTGGTCGACGATCTCGTCGAGGGTCTGCGGCCGGATGGACTGCCCGCACTGGGGGCAATGCGGCTTTCCGGTGCGCGCGTAGAGCAGGCGCAGGTAGTCGTAGATCTCGGTGACCGTGGCCACCGTGGAGCGCGGGTTGCGCGACGCGCCCTTCTGGTCGATGGAGATGGCCGGCGACAGGCCTTCGATATAATCCACGTCCGGCTTTTCCATCTGGCCGAGAAACTGCCGCGCGTACGCCGACAGGCTCTCCACGTAGCGGCGCTGACCCTCCGCGTAGATGGTGTCGAAAGCCAGCGAGGATTTTCCGGAGCCGGACAAACCGGTGAAAACCACCAGCTGATCGCGGGGAATCTCCAGGTCCACGTTCTTCAGGTTGTGCTCCCGCGCGCCACGGATCACGATCTTCTTCAGGCCCATCTTAAATCACACTTATCCACAATTTTTATCCACAACTCCACAATAATGTGAAATCTGGTACCCGGGTATTAGCCCGGCTGGAGGAGATCAGGACCGTCCGCGCCGCTTTCGGACGGGCGTCTCGGAAGCCGCCGCGACCACCCCGGAACGCTCGCGCGCTTCCTGCTTGATGCGCCGGCGGCGGGCCCCGGAAACCTCGCCGGTGCTCAGGGAAACGTCGCCGGTGGCAGTGAGCGGCGCGTTTACGTAGCGTTCGGCAAGGGCTTTTTTGAGCGCGTACATCTCGTCCCGCAAGGCCGCCGCTTTCTCGAATTGGAGGGCCTTTGCGGCCTCGCGCATGGCATTCTCCAGGGTGCGGATCAACCCTTCAAGCTGATCGGTGTCCAGCTCGTCTTTCTTGGGCACCGCCACGCCGCTCACCACCGACTGGCCGGGCTTGAGGTTGAGTCCTTCGAGGATATCCCGCACCTGCTTGCGGACCGTCTCTGGCGTAATCTTGCGTTCCTCGTTGTAACGGATCTGGATCGCGCGACGCCTCTCCGTCTCCGCCACCGCGCGCTCGATCGAGCCGGTGACGTTGTCCGCGTACAGGATCACCGTGCCGCTCACGTTGCGCGCCGCGCGTCCGATGGTCTGGATGAGCGAGGTTTCCGAGCGGAGGAAACCCTCTTTGTCGGCGTCCAGGATGGCCACCAGCGAGACCTCCGGCAGGTCGAGACCCTCGCGCAGCAAGTTGATGCCCACCAGCACGTCAAACTCGCCCAGGCGCAGTCCGCGCAGGATCTGGATGCGCTCCAGCGTCTGAATCTCGGAGTGCAGGTAGCGCACCTTCACCCCCAGCTCGGTGAGGTAGTCGGTGAGATCTTCGGCCATCTTCTTGGTCAGCGTGGTGACCAGCACCCGTTCCTCGCTGCGCACCCGGGCGCGGATCTCGCCAAGCAGGTCGTCGATCTGTCCCGCGACCGGACGCACCACCACCTGCGGATCGACCAGCCCGGTGGGTCGGATGATCTGCTCCACGATGTGCGGTTTCTCCAGGGGACGGCCCTGTGGGTCGCTGGCGCAGTGGCGCAGCTCGTACGGCCCGGGCGTGGCGGACACGTAGATAAGCTGGTGGTTGCGGTCCAGAAACTCGTCAAAAGTAAGCGGTCGGTTGTCGTACGCCGAGGGCAGCCGAAAGCCGTAGCGCACCAGCGCATCCTTGCGGCTGCGGTCGCCGGGCAGCATGCCGCCGATCTGCGGAACAGCCACGTGCGACTCGTCCACGATGGTGATAAAGTCGCTTGGAAAATAATCCAGCAGGGTGTAGGGCGGCTCGCCTTCGTTTCGGGAGGTGAGATGCCGGGAATAATTTTCAATGCCATTCACGAAGCCGACCTCGCGCATCATCTCCAGGTCGTAGTTGGTGCGCATCTCCAGCCGCTGCGCTTCCAGCAGCATGTCGCGCTCGCGGAAGTATCCGAGGCGTTCGCGCAGCTCGGCCTCAATCGCCTTGATGGCTTTTTCCATTTTGTGCCAGGGCGTGATGAAGTGCTTCGCGGGATACACCACGACCCGGCTCGGGTGGGCCAGAACCTCGCCGGTCAGCGGATGGTAGATCTGGATGCTCTCCGCATCGTCGCCGAAGAAATCCACGCGGATGATCTTCTCCTCGTCCGCGGGAAAAATTTCCAGAACCTCGCCGCGCAGCCGGAAAGTGCCCCGGTCCAGGCTCATCTGGACGCGCTGGAACTGCATGTCGATGAGGCGGCGCAGTACGAAGTCGCGCGGAGCCGGCTGTCCGCGGCGGAGCACCAGGATGGTTTCCTTGTAGTCCTCCGGCGAGCCCAGGCCGTAGATGCACGAAACGCTGGCCACCACGATGACGTCCCGGCGCTCCAGCACGGCCTGGGTGGCGGCGTGGCGCAGGCGGTCGATCTCGTCGTTGATCGAGGAGTCTTTTTCGATGTAGGTATCGCTGGTGGCGATGTACGCTTCCGGCTGGTAGTAGTCGTAGTACGATACGAAATACTCGACCGCGTTCTCCGGGAAGAACTCGCGGAACTCCGACGTCAGCTGGGCGCAGAGCGTCTTGTTGGGAGAGATGACCAGGGCCGGACGGCCGCAGTTGGCGATTACCTGCGCCATGGTAAAAGTCTTTCCGGTGCCGGTCGCGCCCAGCAGGGTCTGGTGCCGGTAGCCGGCGTTGACGCCCTCGGTAAGCTCGGCGATGGCGCGCGGCTGGTCGCCGCGGGCCGGAAAAGGGGCAACCAGCTTGAAGGGTCGGGTGGCTGTCGTGCTCATGAACGCTCGTTTCTCCGTGCCCAGGGTGGACTCATTGTGACGGCGGGAACCGGTGTCAGGTTTCTTGCGTCGTTTGGAAGGAGGTTTGCAGGGTAAAAAGAAGTAGCCGCCCCCACGGCTTGCCGTTCTGGTCACCGCTTCGCATGAAGGCGGCTTTGCGTGGGTGTCGAATCTATACCAAACGGGTTTTGATCGGATTCTCCCCCGGCGCTTGGCGGCGGGCCCTGGTGGACGGATTCCGCGGAACCGAATCTCTAGCAGTCGAGGGCCGCGAGCAATTATGGCAACTTCATTCAAGGTCGGCGATCGGGTCGCGCTCCCCCAGGTGGGCACGGGCAGCGTGGTCGCCATCGGCGTTAACGATGCATTCGGTGCGGGCCGTGAGTTTTACCAGATCCGACCGGATCGCCAGTCGTCCACCATCTACATTCCCACCGACCTCGACCCCGGCGAGCGTGGCCTGCGCCGCGTGATGAATGCCAAGCAGGCGCGCCAGGTGCTGGAAACCATGGCCAGGGCCGAGGTCTTGATGGCCGATCCCGAATGGCGCCGCACGCTGCGCGACCGGGTGCGGGCCGGCGCCATGGAAGACCAGGCCATCCTGGTGCGCGATCTGCACGTGCGCATGCAGCACAAGCGCCTCTCCACTCCGGAAAAGGTGTACCTCGAGAAGGGCATGGACGCGCTGCTCGAGGAGTTGACCGAAGCCCTCCACCAGCCGGCCGAAGAGGTCCGCGCGCAGGTGGACAAGGCCCTGGCGGCTGCCAGCGAGCGCGAGAAGGTGTCGCCGTCCAGCTAATCGACCCCGAGATTGTGCGAAAAGCCCGGGCTTTGGGTCCAGGCTTTTTGTTTACAATTCGTCAACATAGTTTGGCGGAATGCGCCACAACCGTCAATATAATCATCAGCATCTTTTCATACGCCGATGGTACACTTTCGGCAGGTCAGACTCTGCGAGAGAGGTCTTCCAACAGCGTGGTCGCGGACGGCGGTTTCTTCTTCAACCCGCTCCTGGCTTCGACGGTCGAAAACGCCGATCGCGTCGCGCCGCGCACGCCGGGGGACATCTTCAAGGGCCGCGGCCCCTCCGCCACGCCGCCCGACTACAGCGGCGACGAGAACGAGAGCGACGACACGTTCTTTCCCGAGCCCGAGCCCGGGCGCGTGCGCATCGGCCCCGACGTCATTACCCCCGAGGGTATTGAGAACCTGCGCCACCTGGCCGGCCAGATCAAGCTCGACGAGTCACTCTCCACCAGGCGTCTCAACAAGATGATGGACGACATCGCCGAGAAGCAGTCGGTTTCCAAGGAAGACCTCAAGGACTTCCAGGCTTTTGTCCGCGCGATGCGCACCTGGCACCGCGAGCTGCACGTGGCCTACCGCGACAGCGGCTATGCGGACAAGAAGGTCGACGCCGACCTCCTCAAGGTGCACCAGTTCCTCACCCAGTGGGACGGCGCGCACGAGCGTTATCGCATCGAGTCGCGCACCAACGAGCTGACCAGGATTTCCGAGGGCTCGCCTGCGGTGAACGCGACCACCGCGGGATTCTACGCATTTGCCCAGGTGTCCCAGAGGGACATGCGCGAGACGCTGGCCCACCTCGACGGGCTCTCCAGCAACAAGAGCAAGCTGCTCGTCGATGGCAACCTGACCCGCACTCTCGCCCGCGACGAGATCTGGCAGGCCAAGATGCAGCTGCTGCGCGGCGCCGTCTCCGAGGCAAAGGCCGGCAATCCCCCTGAAATCGACGTCCAGTACTACGAGCTGAGCAGCCACTCGATGCTCAAGGCGCTCGTAGATGCGGCGCGGGCTGGCTGCAAGGTCCGCGTCAACATGGATCCGGGCCGCTTCCAGGCCGACCGCGAGGGCTCCCTGTACGCCTCCGAGGTGGCCAGGAAGATGCAGACCGCCTACCGCCTCCTCGACGCGGCGGACGCCGGGCAGGACGTTGCGCTCACGTTGTTCCCGGTCGAGCGCGAGCTGGGCAGCGACAACCTGATGCACCAGAAGCTGTTCCGCGTGGGCGAACGGGTGATTCTCGGCGGAATGAACGCCAACTCCGCGTCCGGCGAGAACGTGGACGCGGCCGTGCTGATTGAGGGACCCGCGGCCCGCGAGCTGGTCAAAGTCTTCAAGCGCGACACCAGGCTCTCGGCGGCCGCGAAGCTGAAGGAGATCTACGACCCGGAACACGCGGGGATGGTGGCGGCGGGCGGGATGCACATCGGTCCGTCGGCACTGATGTCGTTGCTGCTCAACGCCGCCGGCCCGGAGGCGCGCGGCGTGGACGGCAAGAGCCTGTCCTGGACCGGCGCGACCCTGGACTCGCTGGCAGAGCAGACCGGCACGCGCCTCGACCTGCTGGTGGATTTTGATGACGCCAATGGCGACAACGTGCTGAGCGGGGCTGACCTCGACGACTTCATGACGAAGGGCGATCGTCCCAGCAACACCATCATGCTCAAGCGCGAGGGCGGCCGCCTGCTGGCCCGCCAGATGAAGGAAGTCGTCGAGCGCATCTCCGACGACGCCAACCTGAACAAGGCGTTCGACGTGGAGCTTCCCAGCAACCAGCCGCGTGGCACCGACACGGTGGGTATCGGCGACAGCTCCACCGAGCGCATGGCGCTGCTGCTGCACACCATTTCCACGGCGGAAAAGTTCGTGTACATCCCGTCGTTCGTGATGACCCGGGTGGTGGCGCGGGCGGTCGCGGCGCGCTTCAACGAGCTGAAGGCGCAGGGCAAGGAACTCGACGTGCGCGTGGTGCTCGACCCCGGTATCTATCCCGACGGCGGCACCCCCAACGAGCCGGGCTACCTGGCCCTGGAGGACGCGGGGATTCCGGTCCGCTGGGCCAAGCTGACCCGCACCAATGCGACGCACGATCGCAAGATCCACGCCAAGGGCGTGATCACCGAGAAGATGGCGCTGATGGGCAGCACGAACATGAGCACCAAGGGGCTCTTAAACAACTGGGAGCTGAGCGGGATCGTGAAATTCGACGACACCAACTCCGACAGCCTGGCCCAGCGCGACCACCTGATCGAAGACTTCCTCAAGACCTGGGAGCACGAGTCCATCCGCATCGACACCAAAGCCGTGGCGAACAACCGACTCAAAGAGAAAAACGTCGCGGACAAGGCGGCGCGCATCGAAGAATCGCGCCGCCGCGTGGTCTTCGAGTCGCTGCGGATGCTGTACAACTATGAGGTCGAGTCGGCCCGGCTGGTGGCCGGCATTCTCGCTGAGAATCCCAAGTGGGAACATGAGATCCAGGCCAAGTGCGCGGCCGGGATGACGCGCGGCTACGCGACGCTGCAGGTTCTCGAAGAGAAGCTCGGCGTGGACGGCCTGGCCGCGAAGCTCAACGAGACCGAGGCCGGCAAGAAGCTGGCGACCTTGCAGCACGGGGACTTCGCGGCCGCGGTATAAGCGCCCGAACCGCCTGGAATCACCGCCTTCCCGACCCCGGGGAGGCGGTTTTTTCATGGGGTCGCTTTCTTGTGAATTAAATTCAACAGCACCCACGCCTCGCACGTCTTTGCTGACGCCCCTCCGTGAACTTATCCACAAAATATAGTTTTAGAAGGAGTCTGTACTACTAGATATAGTACCTTCTCTTTGTGACACTGAAGACTGACCAGGCCCCCTTGTGGGCCGTCTGGCAGAAGGGTCTCGACCGGCTGACGGTCGGCGACATGGCGTCCGCCGCGGATGCGTTCTACGAAGCGACGCGGCTCCAGCTTGACGGGCTGTGGCAGGCGTCTCCGGCCGATTCGCTCAGCGAGGCGGTCGCCGCTATCGCAACGGTGGCGGCCGAGGTGCTCACCGCGCACGGCGATTCCGCCGGCGCCACCGACCTGCTGGAGTTTGCCTGGGAGCGCGGCCGTCGCGACGCCACCCTGGTCACGCTCCTTTGCTCCCTGCTGGCAGAGCGTCGCGAGCTCGCGCTGGCCCGTAACATCCGCGAAGCCGCTGCCCTCACGGGCGTGGCGCGCGACGCGGACATCCTCGCGCCGCGCCGCAACCGCAAGGTCGTCCGCGCCGGACGCGCCCATGTAGTAGAACAGGGGAGGAACGCTCATGGCTAGAGTTGCCACTCGCAAAAAGGAAACTCACGCGCTGCAGGAAGCCGCCTGGCGGAAATTGCTCGAAACCACCGACTTCGCCGGGCTGGACGCCGACGCGCGCGCGGACGCCTGGACGGTGCTGGCCTGGGCCGAGAAACACGCCGTTCTCAGCACGCCGCCCACTCCGGTCCCCGCCGAAAAGGCTGAGATGGAGCGCGTGGTCGCTGCCGTGCTGGCGCTGATCGCCACGCCGCCGGCCGGGGTGGATGCCGCCGAGCGCATCGCCCGTGCCGCGGGTTGGGCTGCCCGCACAAACCATCCCCTGGTGCACGCGCTGCACGGCGTGCTGTGCGCCGAGAACGCGCAGATGAAAGCCGCCCTTGAGGTTTTCGAGAAGCTGAAGTGCGTGGGCAGCGCCTTCCCCGAGGTGTCCCTGGTCGTGGGCCGAGCGCTCCTGGCCCAGGCGGGGCGCGACTCCAAGCTGTTGCACCGCGCGGAGTGGTGGCTGCAGCACGCCGAGCACCTGCACCTGGACGGCGACAGCGAGATCGAGGCGGAGGAAGACGCCGAGAACAGCGACGATCCCGA